>NZ_JBFTEP010000035.1:0-29535 GCF_047229365.1 Cellulomonas pasadenensis
CCGGGTACTTCCTCGGTGCAGCCATGACCCTCATCCTTCCCAGGAACGAGAGCCTCCGTCAGACCCGGGGCGAGACAGTTGTCCCAGGTCCCGTCGCTGCTGAACCGCTTGTGGCGCTTCCACACCATCTGCCACGGCCCGAACTCGCCGGGCAGGTCTCGCCACGCGATCCCCGTTCGGTACCGGTAGACGATGCCCTCGACCACCTGACGATGATCACGGAACGGGCGACCTGGCCGACCCTGACTGGAGGGCAGCAGTTGCACTACCTGCTCCCACTGGGCATCGGTCAACACCGCACGCCGAGGCGCCCCGCCAGCCTCGCGCCGACCCGCCGGCGAGGTTGGGAGACACGCCCTAGTCGTGGCTCTAGAAGCACTGGGTGCAGCCAGACGCGCCCTTCGGCTGGATCCGTACTCGGCACCCCTCGAACAGGTCGCGATCCAACTACCCGGGCCGAAGCGGGACCGGACGCGGCTGAGCGCCTTCGACGTCGATTTCTGCAGGAACTCGAAGAAGTTGATCGCGCAGGTCCACCTGACAAGACGCGCGTCACGTGCCGCACCGATGAACTATGGGCGCCACTCCAGGCCCGTTGCCACGCGGACCGATCAGCGAGTGGGGAATGGAGTCCTTGAGGATGCACGCGCACTGAGTTTCGGCGCGACCTGACTGTAACGCCACGCCACGCAGGGTTGCACTTCGACGAGCTCGCCGCCTGCCGCCGTACGGAGAAGTTTTCAAAATAGGATAAGCCACAAAGTACGTGGCGGTCCCTCAATCAAGCATCTCCGCAAGGCGTCCGACTATTGCTCGCGCTTTGTCGATGTCACCGGGTGTGAGCACTCGCCCGGCATCCAACGCCAATGCGTTCATGATTTCCAAATTCGCCCACAACGACCGCGCAGCGGGAGCGCGAGGATCGTCATGCTGCTCCAGGTTGTCTATGCGATGCTCAAGGGAGCGAACTAGCCGTGCAAAAGGTATCTGCGCCGTCGAGAACAGATCCCAAATCGCCTCGACGCCAGCCTCTGGCCTCATCGCTAAGCCCTCTCGTGGCACCCACGTCACCATGCTGTAATTACCCGACCCACGTCGTTGACGACCGCCGTCACGCCGTTCTTGACGCTCTCGAACACGGTCGCGCCGTCGTTGCCGGGCGATCTTACGCCATGAGTGATCGCGTCCTCCACCACGGAAGGCGTGAGGCCGCGTTCCTGCATCCGGTCAAGTGCGTGCCCCGAATATTGGCGACCGGCGATGGTGGCCGGTGCATTAGTTCCCGGCGTGACGGGGGTCGGAAAGCCGTACGAAGTGACCGTCGTTCCTTCGTCGAAGGTCTTCGTTGCCCCGCGACGCCCCACGGCGACGCTGGCCGGCGTGCCGGTCGAGGTTGCAGTTTGCGACCCGGGAGGGCAGTCCACGAGTCCTGTCTTCCCGTTCGCACCCACCGGGGGGGCGACCGCCGAGCGTTCGGCTCCCGCGCCAGGCCCCTGCGTGTGGACGCGCTGGGAAAGGGCTGGTGGTGACGGTGCACGCGTCGTCGACGCTTGAGGCACTCGCCCGTTGCCCACCCGCGACCAAGCCTTCTGGGCGAGGCTCCTCGCACCCGCGGCGACAGTGGAGCGGGCTCCAGCCACGGCGGCGGTTGTAGCTGCGCCTACTGCGGTGCTGGTGAGGCGTGCACCTACGGAACTGGTGAATCGCACAGCGTGGCCGACCGCGGTGGCCACCGCGGGGATCTTCAGGGCAAGCGACACGGCCCTGCCCGCCAGGCCTCCGACGGCTCCGATCCCGGCGTCCCGGGCGGCGTGCTTCCAGTTCCAGTCCTTGTCGGTGAGGAGGACCTCGGCCCCGTAGACGGCGACCCCGGCGACCGCGCCGACCGCGGCCACCGCGAGCCACGCCCACTCTCCGTTCGGGTCGACGAGCTGCGTCGGGCGGTTGAGCGCGTAGTGGTAGGTCTGCTGGTAGGCGCCGCCGACCTTGGGCGATGCGGGGTCGACGCTCGTGAAGCGCCCGTTTTCTGGGTCGTAGTCGCGGGCGCGCATGTCGTACAGGCCCGTGGCGCTGTCGAGATACTGGCCGTGGAAGCGCAGGGGGTTGTCGGCGTAGCCCTGGTCACCCCCGGAGATGAGCGCACCGAACGGGTCAAGGTTCACCGAGCCGGTCAGCCCGGCGCTCGTCGCGGTGTCGGTTACCGAGTTCGTCGGGTCGGTCAGCAGCCAGGTCAGCACGTCGCCGGCGGCGTAGGGAACGGAGTCCGCGAGGGCCGACCCCTGCCTGGTGACTGGGTCCACCCACCACTGGTGAACGGCGGTGCCCGCGGCGTCCGCCTCACCGGTGCGGACGGGGAGGTCGCCGAGGAGGTCCCACGTCCAGGTGGCCTCGACCGTACCGTTGAGGTGTCGACTGGTGCGGTTGCCCGCGGCGTCGTATCCGTACGTGTAGGTACGGCCGTCCTCGAGGACCGCCTTCGCGAGGTTCGCGTCGAGGCCGTAGGTGTACGAGCGCGTGCCGGACGGGCTGACCTGCTTGATGAGGTTGCCGTTGCTGTCGTACGTGTAGGTGGTCGTCGAGGCGCCGGTGACCTCCTTGGTGAGGCGGTCGTCCCCGTCGTAGGTGTAGGTGGTCGTCCCAGAGCCAGGACGGTTGGCGACGGCGCGGGAGGTCCGGTTGCCCGCCTTGTCGTACTGGAAGGTGGTCGAGGCGTCGGTGGCACCGCAGGAGCTTTCGGCGGCGGGCTGGCACATCTGGGTGAGCCGGCCGTCGCTGTCGTAGGTGTACAGCGACGTGGTGGTGGACTCGCCCGAGGAGCCCGACCGCTGGGTCACGATGCTCGACAGCTGCCCGACGACGTCGTAGGCGACGTCGTGGTCGACGATCGCCTCGCCCTGGTGGGCGTGGGCCAGGCCGGTGAGCTGCCCAGCGGCGTCGTACTCAAGCGTGCTGACCGGACCGTCGTCACGGGTCACGCTGGTCAGCCGGTCGTTGGCGTTCCAGCCGAACTGGACCGACGCTGCCGGTGCACCGGGGCTCGTCAGGGTCGTGGATGCCACCCGTGCGTCGTCGTCGTACCCATACGTCTGGGTGCGCTCGTCGGGCAGCACGCGCTGCTGCAGGCGGCCCTCGGGGTCCCACCGGTAGGTGGTGGTCGCGCCGCCGCTGGTGATGGCGGTCGTGCGCCCGGCCGGGTCGTACTCGCGCTGGACGGCTCCGGTCGCCGAGCCGCTCTGGGTGACTGCGGTCGGTCGACCGACCGCGTCGTACGTGAACGTGAGGTCGGCGCTGTTGTCGCTGTGGTCGACCTTCACCGGGCGGTTGAGCGTGTCGTACGTGGTCGTCACCGTGCCGCCGCTGGGAACGCGCCGGCTCGTCTCGTTGCCGTTCAGGTCGTAGGTGAAGGTGGTGGCGCGGCCCTGGTTGGTCGCGGCGGTCAGCGTTCGGCCGGCGGCGTCGTACGTGTAGCTGGGCCCGCGTCCGTGGGGCCCCGTGATCTTGCTGACCTGGCCCATGGCGTCGTACGCGAAGGCGGTGACGCCGCCACTCGGCGTGGTGACGGTCTTCACCCTGCCGACCGCGTCGAACGCGGTGGTGGTCTTGCGCCCGGCGGCGTCGGTGACGACCGTGGCCTGCCCGGCCGCGTCGTAGGTGGTCTGGGTCGTCCGGCCGAGCGGGTCGGTGATGGCGGTCTGATTGCCGTCGCTGTCGTAGGTGTAGGACGTGGCGGCGCCGGTCGAGTCGACAATCGAGGCGACCTGGCCGTCGGCGGTGTAGGTGAACGTCGCCGCACCGGCTCTGGTCTCGGTTCGGACGCGCTGCCCCGCGGCGTCGTACTGGTTGGTCGTGGTCTTCCCGCCGGAGGTCGTGCTCGTCACCCGCCCGACCGCGTCGTACGTCTTCGTGGTCGTGACGCCGGTAGCGTCGGTCTGGGAGATGACGTTCCCCGCGGCGTCGTACGCGCTGCGGACCTGGGCGCCGGCCGGGTCGGTCTCGACGACCGGCTGCCCGAGGCCGTCGTAGGTGGTGCTCCACGTGAGCTTCGTGTCCGGGTCGGCCGGGTTGACGCGTTGCGTCTGCACCCGTCGCCCGGCGCTGTCGTAGGCGAACCAGGTCGTGTGCGCGCGCTTCGTGTCGGCGTCGGCCCCGTCGTCGTTGCCCAGCGGCTCGGTCTGGCTGGTGAGCCGGCCGGCGCGGTCGTAGGTGCGGGTCGTCCTGCCGCCGTCGGGTCCGGTGATCGCTGTCACCTGGCCGGCGTCGTCGTACGTGGTGGTGGTCGTGCGTACGAGCGCGTCGGTCGCTGTCACCTGCCGGCCCAGGGCGTCGTACGTGTACGTCGTGCTGGCCCCGTCAGCCGCCTTCATGCTGGTGAGCTGGCCGGCCGCGTCGTACTCGTACGTCGTTATCCGGCCCAGCGGGTCGGTTTCGGTGAGCAGGCGGCCTTCCGCGTCGTATGTGTAGCGGGTGGTGCTGCCGCGCGGGGTGGTGTGGCTCAGGCGCCGGTGCGCCGCGTCGTACGTGAAGGCCGTCACCGACCCGTCGGCGTCGGTCACCTTCACCAGGTCACCGGCGCTGTCGTACGTGTTCGTCGTGACGCGCCCGAGCGGGTCGGTGACGGTCGCGACCTGACCCAGTGCCGTGTAGGTATAACCGACCGTCGCGCCCGTGGGGTCGGTCTCGGCGAGCGTCTGGCCGTGCGCGTCGTAGACGTACCGGGTCACCCCGCCGGCGGGGTCGGTGTGCGTCGTGATCCGGTTGGCGGCGTCGTAGGACCAGCTCTCGCGCCGGAGCACCTCACCGCCGGGACCGGCCCGCTCGGTGCGCTCGGTGAGGTTGCCGCGCTCGTCGTACTGGTTCTCGATGAGCGACTCGCCGGTCGTCTGCACGGCGACGGGCTGGTTGTTCTGGCCGTAGTACGTGCTGATGTCCGCGCCGTCGCCGTCGACCTGGCTGATCAGGACGTTGTCCTGGTAGACGTCGTGGCGTACCCGGCCGAGGGGGTCGGTGATGGTGGCCGTCTGGCTGGCGGCGTCCCACGCGAACGTCGTCACCGCGCCGGTGGCGTCCTCCTGCTCCACGACGCGCCGGCTCTCCGGGTCGTACGTCGTCCGAGCGGTGGTCTTGCCGAGCGGATCGGTGATGCCGTTCAGCAGCCCGGTGGCCGCGTCGTACGTGTAGCTGGTCCTCGCTCCGTCCGGCGCGACGACCGCCACCAGGCGAGCCGCGCCGGCGGTGTCGGCGTACTCATAGCCGACGGTTCGCCCGTCGGACGCGGTCACCTTGGTGATGCGGGCCTCGGCGGGGCCCGTGCCGCCCCAGGTGACCTGCAGGGTCTGGCCGAGCTCGTCGCGCAGCGAGGCGAGCCGCCCGGCGCTGTAGGTGGCGGTGACGCCGCGGCCGTACTCGTCCAGATCGGCGGTCAGGCGCCCCATGGCGTCGAACGACATCCGGGCGCCCTGCGTGTTGACGAGCTCCCAGCCGCCGCCCGCCCGGTCGGACAGCCGAGCGGTCACCGCCGCGTCGACGGCGCTGTAGCTCCCGTCCGCAGCCCGCAGGTACAGCGACGGGTCTCGCAGGTCCCGTGCGTCGCCGGGCGGGCCTGGGCTCGCTCGACGCTGGTCCAGGGTACCGGTGCCCGTGTCGACGGCACGTCGCCGCACCTGGGGGCGACCGCCCTGCGCAGCAGATCCCGCACCGGCCTCGTCAGCGGAACGCGCCCCGCCGACGCGCGCCCGCTGCCAGGCTCGCGCGACGGGACCAGGAGGCGCGATGGCGGACGCACGGCACGACGACGACCGGCGCACCCCCGACCCGGTGCGCGTCACGGCACCCACCGCGATCGGGCAGCGCCCGCCCCGGCGCTCACTCGTTCGCCCGCTCGCGAGCCTGTGCCTCACGGTCGGCGCGATGCTCATCGTCACGCTGTTCGGGCAGCACTTCGCCGTGTACTTTTCCATCGGCGGCCCGGGGAACGTGGCCACCGAAGCCGAGCAGAACCGGTACGTGGTCACGGCCACCGCGTGCCTCGTCCTGCTCGTCATCGGCACCGGTGCCGCGATCGCCACCCGGCGCCACGTGCTGACCGCCCTCGGCATGGTGCTCGTCGTCGTAGGCGTCGTCGTGGCCGTCGGGTTCGCCGTGCCCCCGCACGACTGGGAGCGGGACCCTCCGCCTCCCCCGGCCGACCGTCCCATCTGCCGGAGCGGCGGCGACAGCGACGACGGCCCCGGCGGATAGCCGCCGGGGCACGGAGCCAACGACTGAGGCGCGCACGCGCGAGGGAGCTACCTCGACATCCCCGTCGGCGATGGAGCGTCACCCGGGCGAAGTCCCCTCCACCCCCACCACCGCGGTCAGCAGCTCCGCGGTCAGCGGCTCCGCAGCTCCCCCGATGCGCACCTACGCACGGGCCCCCAGCGCGGCGACCAGGCCCTGCACCGTCGCCCACAGGGCGGGCACGTCCTCCAGGTCCACCGGCGGGTCGCGTACACCTCGCCCGCGAGCCCTTGTGCACGCCCTGCGCGTCGCGCTCGAGTGCGTCCTGCTAGAAGACGGTGCCACCGCCGGCGTCGAGGACCCCTTCCGGCACGGCGGACACGTCCACCCCCGACCCGGCCAGGAGCGTGCAGGCGAGGGGCTCGTCGAGCGCTGGCAGGGCGCCGGAGAAGAGGTCATCCGGGTGCCCGGCCGCGAGGACGAGCTCCTCAGCGACGAGCGCCCCGGTACGCCTCGAGCTGACTGAGGGACCGCACCACCTTGTCGTGCAGGTCGCCGGGCAGGAAGGGCGACCGCTGCCCACGGCCGCCGACACGCTGCCGTGAGCGAGCGTGATCACGCCGGCCGGGTTCTCGGGCCAGCCGATGTCCATCATCGGCTTGCCGTTGCGGTCGTCGCGCCGTTCACCGTTGCGGAAGCAGATCCACCGTGAGCCGAGCATCTGCCAGGACGGGTGCGGCGCCAGGCTCCGGGAGATGGAAGGCATCGGGCACACAGCCGCGGCGCCCTGACCGTCCACATCGTGGATAAGCCCGTTCGGCCGCAGAGTGCTTTGTCCTATATGACCGAAGCACCGCCCGCGCACCCGTGCCGCCGCCCTCCACCGCCCCGGCGCGCCCCCACGACCTGCACCGACACCCTCCGGCCTGCGCAGTCACACCCCCGACGACCGCGCTCACGCATACCGCGACGGTTCACCCGTGAGCCGGACAAGCGTCCGGTTCAGCCCCGTTCGGGCTATTCACGGCATCCGTCCGACCCGCCTACCTTCAGCCTCACCAGGTCAACGGAGACCCCCGCCCTCTTACCCCGACGGGAGTCCCGATGCCTCCGGCTGCCGCGACGTTCCTGCCCGCCCTCGACACGAGCGCCCTCACCCTCGACACCCTGCGCGCCGCGTTCCCCCTGGCGCTGGCCGGCCTCGTCGTGTGGGGCCTGTGGCTGTACCGCGTGATCCTGTCGCGCCTCGCGCAGCCGATCAGCACGGACTTCCGCGCGACGACGTCGGTGATCGTCCCGTCGTTCCACGAGGACCCCGACATCCTCATGAGCTGCCTGGAGTCGTGGCGGTCGCAGGACCCGACGGAGGTCATCGTCGTCCTCGACGTCGCCGACACCGAGGCGTTCGACCGCATCACCGCGCTCGGCGACCCGCGCGTCACGCCGGTCCTCTTCAAGCACGCCGGCAAGCGGTCGGCGCTCGGCGAGGGCATCCGGCGGGCCACGAGCGAGCTGCTCGTGCTCACCGACTCCGACACCACGTGGCAGCCCGGGCTGCTCGAGGCCGTGCAGATGCCGTTCGCCGACCCGGAGGTCGGGGGCGTCAGCACGCAGCAGAACGTGTACGACCGGCGCTCGAGCGTGTGGCGCCGCGTCGCCGACTGGCTCGTCAGCCTGCGCTACTACGACTACGTGCCGGCGATGGGCCGCGCCGGCGCCGTCGCGTGCGTGTCCGGCCGGACGGCCGCCTACCGCCGGGCCGCCGTGCTGCCGGTGCTGGAGAACCTCGAGGACGAGTTCTTCCTCGGCCGGCGCTGCATCGCCGGCGACGACGGTCGCCTCACCTGGCTCGTCCTGGCCTCCGGCTACAAGACGGTGCACCAGTCGTCGGCGCGGGCGCTGTCGATGTTCCCCGCGTCGTTCCGGGCCTTCGTCAAGCAGCGCGTGCGGTGGAGCCGCAACTCCTACCGCTGCTACCTCACGGCGGTCTACAAGGGCTGGCTCTGGCGGGTCCCGTTCGTCACCAAGATCACCGTGCTGCAGATCCTGCTCACGCCCGTGACCATGGGCATCACCCTCGGCTACCTGTTCTTCGCGCGGCTCGAGGCGACGCCGTGGGGCATCGCCGCCGCCGTCGCGTGGATCCTGCTCGGGCGCGGCATCCGCGGCCTGTCCTACCTGCGCCGCCACCCCAAGGACATCGTGCTGCTGCCGCTGGTCACGCTCGTCGTCATCTTCATCGCCCTGCCCATCAAGCTCTACGCGTTCGTCACGATGAACAAGCAGGGCTGGCTCACCCGGCACGCGGACCAGGTCGGTGGCGACGGCCAGACGGCCGGCACGCTCACCGCCAGCGGCGCCCGCCCCGCGGCCCCGACGCAGAATCACGCCCCCGCCCGCCCGGTCGCGGCCCAGCCCGTCCCCGCGCTCGCGATGCGCCCGGCGGAGGTGAACGCGTGAGCGCCGCCCTGCGCCGCCGCCGGCGCCGCCGCGTCGCGGCCTGCTCGCTCGCGGCCGTCCTCGCGACGACCCTCGTCGCCGCCCCCGCCTCCGCCACCACGACCGACAGCCCCTCCGCCGCCACGACGGCCCCGGCCCCCGCCGCGACGGACGCCCCCGCCGACGCACCTGCCGACGCCGAGCTCGACGCCGAGGACGAGGACGCCTCCGCCGGCGGCCGCCCCTACCCGGGCGACCCGACGACCGAGGCCGTGCTCGTCGCCGACGAGGACGACCGCCTCGACGAGGTCCGCACGGTCTCCTCGATGGTCCGCTGGCGCCAGCTCGACATGGACGCGCCGTACCGGCTGACCAACGGCTCGACGTACACGCTCGTGCTCACCAAGCGCGAGGCCCCGTACACCGTGACCGACCTGCTGGCCCTGGCTCCGCAGACGTTCGTCCGCCAGCCCGACGGAGCGTTCCTGCTCACCGAGAACGTCGTCGTGCAGCCCGGTGCGTCGCTCGAGCTCGGCGGCGCCGACGGCCTCACGGTCCGGCTCGCGAGCGACGCCGAGCGCTTCGTCTCGATCGTCAACTACGGCGGCAAGCTCGTCACCCGCGGCACCGCCAAGCACCCCGTCGTCATCACGAGCTGGGACCGCAGCGCCGGCGCACCCGACCTGCTCACGGACGACGGCCGCGCCTACGTCCGCGCGATCGGCGGCCAGGTCGACCTGCAGGCGACCGAGTTCCGCGACCTCGGCTTCTGGAGCGGACGCACCGGCGGCGTCGCGCTGACCGGCACGGACCGCCCCAGCGGCGGCGCGCTCGAGCAGTTCGGGCGCGAGCTGCGGGACAACGCGAACGCCCTCAACGGCACCGCGCCCGCCGACCCGGCCGCCCCGCCGGCGGACCCCGCCGCCCCGCCGGCCGACCCCGCCGTCGTCGACCCGACGACCGTCGCGGGCGGCGTCCCCGGCGTCCTCCCCGCCGGCGACCTCCCGCTCCCCGAGGTCGACCTCGACGACCCCACCTACAGCTACGTCGCCGCCCGCATCGACGGCGTCACGTTCGACGGCAACGCGTTCGGGCTGTTCCTCTCCAGCGCCAACGGCGTCGACATCACCGACACGTCGGTGTCGCGCAGCCTGGTCGACGGCCTGGTCCTGCACCGGTTCGTCGCGAACGCCGCGATCAGCGCGACCGAGGTCCACGGCAACGCCGGCGACGGCATCGTGCTGTCCCGCGCGACGACCGGGATCGTGCTGAGCGAGGTCTCCGCGACGGGCAACGGCGACAACGGCATCGAGCTGCGCGGCGAGTCGCTCGCCGACGGCCCCAGCGCCACCGGGTCCCCGGTCGGCGACTACGGCAACAACTCGGTGTCCAACAGCGTCGCCTCCGACAACGCCCGGTACGGCATCGAGGTCGTCGGCGGGCGCAACGTGAGCCTCACGGCCAACGACGTGTCCGGCAACGACATGGGCATCGTCGTGCGGGACCCGGCCTCCGAGGTCGCGGTGGTCGGCAACCGGCTCACCGGCAACACCCGGCACGGCATCGCGCTGCGCGACGGCGTCGAGTCGGCGACCGTCAGCGGCAACGTCCTCGACGACGGCGCCAACGGCATCTACCTGCGCGACTCCACCGCCGAGGTCCGCCGCAACACGGTCTCCGGCATGACCCTGCACGCCGTCACGCTCGTCGGCGACGTCACCGGCACGGTCGTCACGCAGAACGACCTGGCCGGCCGCGGTCCCAGCGCGGTCGACCGCAAGCGCTCCACCGGCGCGGAGGTCGACGGCAACGACGAGGGCGGCTGGACGAGCACCAAGCCGTTCTGGACCGTCGTGCGCAACGCCGCCCAGCCGCTGACCGTCATGTGGGTGCTGCTCGGCCTGCTCGTGGTCGTGACCGCGATCCGCGGCGCCGGCCGCCCCCGCACGCGCACCCACCCGTACGCCCAGCAGGCGCGCCTGTCGGCGATCGTGGGACGCTCCGCCAACGACGTCCCGATCGTCACGCACGACCTGCGGTCGCGTCCTCAGGGGGAGGTGCACGGTGCGCGCTGACCTGCGGGCCGCGGCCCTCCTGCTGGCGCTGGCCACCCTCGCGGCCTGCTCCCCCGCCGCCGACACGGGCGCGCCGGACCCGACCCCGACGTCCGCCTGGACTCCCCCGCCGTCGGCTCCGACGCCCGCCCCGCTGCCCTCGGACGAGGACGACGACGAGAAGGACGACGACGACGAGGGCGGCGCCCCCGCCGACGCGACGGCCATGCCCGGGTGGATGACCGAGCCGGCCGCCGAGGCGCCCGCCTGCCCGGCACCGACGGTCACGGTGTCCTCCGCCGACGAGCTCCAGGCCGCGCTCGACGCCGCCGCACCCGGCCACGTCATCGGCCTCGCCGACGGCGTGTACC
Organism: Cellulomonas pasadenensis; assembly: GCF_047229365.1. Lineage (NCBI taxonomy): Bacteria > Bacillati > Actinomycetota > Actinomycetes > Micrococcales > Cellulomonadaceae > Cellulomonas > Cellulomonas pasadenensis. The sequence goes on from NZ_JBFTEP010000035.1 coordinate 11,081, forward strand.
GCGGCGAGTTCGTGGCCCGCACGTCGGGCACCGCGCAGCAGCCGATCGCGCTGTGCGGCGGCCGCGGGGCCGTGCTCGACGGCGAGGGCGTCAAGGGCGGCTACGCCCTGCACCTCGACGGCGCGCAGCACTGGCACGTCGACGGCTTCACGATCAGCAACGCGCAGAAGGCCGTGATGGCCGACGGCACCGCCGGCACGACCATCTCGCGCCTGCGCATCCACCACATCGGCGACGAGGCGGTCCACCTGCGCCGCGTCAGCACCGACAACCTCGTCACGGGCAACGTCATCAGCGACACCGGCCTGCGCAAGCCGAAGTTCGGCGAGGGCGTCTACGTCGGCACCGCCGAGTCCAACTTCTGCGACATCACCGACTGCGAGCCGGACGCCAGCCACCGCAACCGCGTCGTCGCCAACGCCATCTTCGCGACGACGAGCGAGGCGGTCGACGTGAAGGAGGGCACCGAGGACGGGCTGGTCGCCCGCAACCAGTTCGACGGCAGCGGCCTGGAGGGCGACGCCGACTCGTGGGTCGACGTGAAGGGCCGCGCCTGGACGGTGGAGGACAACACCGGCCGGCACAGCTCCCTCGACGGCTTCCAGACGCACGAGATCATCGACGGCTGGGGCACGGACAACGTGTTCCGCCGCAACCGCGGCGAGCTCGACGCGTCCGACGGGTTCCTCGTCGCACCGCGTCCCGCCCGCGACAACGTCGTGGAGTGCTCCAACGAGCTCCTCACGCAGGTCGGCGCCGTGAGCCCCGACGACTGCACCTGATCCCGACTCTTCCCCCGGCACGTCCCCCGCCACATCCCCCGTCCGGCCCGCGCACCGCCGTGGGCTGGCCGAGCACACCCTGGAGGGCCTTCTCATGACCGAGAACCAGCGCGTCACCCCGACCCACGTCGACGGCATCCCCGTCGTCGCCCGTCCTCGCATGACCGTCATCGGCACCGGCTACCTCGGCGCCACGCACGCGGTGTGCATGGCCGCGCTCGGCTTCGACGTCCTCGGCGTCGACGTCGACGCGGCGAAGATCGCCCGCCTGTCCGCCGGCGAGGTGCCGTTCTTCGAGCCGGGGCTGCAGGAGCTGCTCGCGGAGACGCTCGCGACCGGCCGGCTGCGGTTCACGCAGGACTACGCGGAGGCCGCCGCGTTCGGCGACGTGCACTTCGTCTGCGTCGGCACGCCGCAGCGCAAGGACTCGCTCGCCGCCGACCTCTCCTACGTGTACGCCGCGGTGGACGCCCTCGCGCCGCACCTGACGCGCCGCGCGCTCGTCGTCGGCAAGTCGACCGTACAGATCGGCACGGCGCAGGCCCTCACCGAGCGCCTGCACGCGACGGCGCCCGCCGGCACGGACGTCGAGCTCGCGTGGAACCCGGAGTTCCTGCGCGAGGGCTACGCCGTGCAGGACACGCTCGCGCCGGACCGCCTCGTGTTCGGGACGTCGTCGGCGTGGGCGTCGGCGCAGCTCGCGGCCGCGTTCGGCCCGGTGCTCGACCGCGGCACGCCGCTCGTCGAGTGCGACCTCGCCACCGCCGAGCTCGTCAAGGTCGCTGCGAACTCGTTCCTCGCCACGAAGATCTCGTACATCAACGCGATGGCCGAGGTCTGCGAGGCCACCGGCGCCGACGTGAACCTGCTCGCCAAGGCGCTGTCGTTCGACGACCGCATCGGCGGCCGGTTCCTCAAGCCGGGCCTCGGCTTCGGCGGCGGCTGCCTGCCCAAGGACATCCGGGCGTTCGCGGCCCGGGCGGCCGAGCTCGGCGTCGGGCAGGCCGTGTCGTTCCTGCACGAGGTCGACGCGATCAACGCGCGCCGCCGCACCCGCACGGTGGACCTGGTCCGCGAGCTCGCGGGCGGCTCGCTGCAGGGCGTCCGCGTCGCCGCGCTGGGCGCCGCGTTCAAGCCCAACTCGGACGACATCCGCGACGCCCCGGCCCTCGACGTGGCGCGCATGCTGCACGAGGAGGGCGCGATCGTGCAGGTCTACGACCCCGAGGCCATGGACAACGCGCGCCGCGCCTACCCCGACCTCACCTACGCCGAGAGCATGCCGGCCGCCGTGCACGGCGCCGACGTCGTCGTGCTCCTCACCGAGTGGGCCCAGTTCCGCACCGCCGACCCCGAGATGATGGGCTGGCTCGTCGCGCACCGCCGCGTCGTCGACGGCCGGCACGCCCTCGACGCCGACGCCTACCGCGCCGCCGGCTGGGACTACCGCGCGCTCGGCCGCCCGCTGCTGCCGCGCACCGTCGAGCTCGCGGCCTCGGCCGCCGACGAGGTCGACCTCGCGACGGCGCTCGCGATCGCCGGGCAGGCGCTGGCCGGCACGCGCTGACACGCACGCGCACGACCTGTACGACTCGCACGACCGGCACGACCGGCACGACCGAGGGGCCCACGCGTGACGCGCGGGCCCCTCGGCTCGTCTCCCCGACGGCCGGAGGGCGGAGCGCCGTCGGCGCGCCGTCAGGGAGACGGAACCCTTCTCACGAGCGTGCGCACACCGTGCGTACACGGTGCGTACGCCCGCAGAAGAGGCACCTCTCCCCCTCCCGTCCCGCAGCGCCGGCTGCGCGCCTCCGCCACCGGCGTCCGCTCGGCGGCGGTTCCACGACCGGCAACCACCGGTGCGCTGCTCCGCGACCGGCGTCCACCCGATTCGCGGCCCCACGACCGGTGCCCACCGAGTGCGCGCCTCCGCGGCCTGCCCAGTCATGCGGCTCCCGTGCGCGCCCGCGACGGCTGCTCCTGCGGGCGCGAGCCGGCGCCCGCGGCACGGGCCCGGGGCCGGCCCTGAGGTCAGCCGGCCAGCAGCTCGTCGAGGAGCGCGCGTCCCTCGGGCCAGCGGCCGAGGCCCGAGCGGGCGTTGACGTGGCCGACGAGGCCCGCGTCGACGAGCGTCGCCCCCAGCGCGTCCGCGACGGCGACGGAGTGCGCGAACGTCGCGAAGGGGTCGTCGTGGCTCGCGACGAGCACCGTGCGGAACGGCAGCGGCCGATCGATGGGCCCGGTGAACCCGACGGCCTCCTCGGGAAAGGCCGGCCCGTGCACGTCGGGCGCCGCGACGAGCAGCGCGGCGACGACGTCGGGGTCCTCGTGCGCCGCCGCCCACTCGGTGACGAGCGTGGCACCCAGGCTGTGCGCGACCAGCACCTTCGGCCCGGCGACGGCGCGCAGGGCGTCGTCGAGGTCGCGGACCCAGAGGTCACGGACCGGGTGGTCCCACGACGCGTGCTCCACCCAGACGCCGTGCGCGAGCTCGGCGTGCCACCGGGCCTGCCAGTGGTCCGGTTCGGAGTTGCCGATGCCGGCGACGAACACGGGCGTGGGGCGCGGGAAGGTCACGGCGCCATCGTGGCACCCGCGGCCCGGCGCTACGGGCGGCTCGGCGCGACCGGTGACGGCGGCGCAGCGGGTGAAGTCGCGGCGCGCGCCTTGGCCGCCGCCCCGGGCGCGTCCACGATGGCGAGCGACGGACGCGACCGCGGGGGGCGACATGCGACCGAACCGGACGACGCACGCACGCACGCACCAGGGGCCACGGCGACGACGCGCGGCCGCGGTGGCGGTCGCGGTGCTCCTGCTGAGCGGCGTGGCGCCGGCAGCGGCGGCAGCAGAACCGGCGCCGACCGTCTGCGGCCAGGTCGCCGACTTCCGGCAGTACCGCGAGATCCCCGGTGACCTCGTCGTCGACGGCACCTGCTACGCCGACGGCCTGCTCGTCGCCGGCGACGTGCACGTGCTCCCGGGCTCGTCGTGGCCGACCTACTACTCGCGCGTGCGGGGCGACGTGCACGTCGGCGACGCCGCGAGCGTGCACATGACCGACGTGGACGTGCGCGGCGGGCTGCACCTGGACGGCGCTGCGTCCGTCACGGTGATCGGCGTGGTCGGCCTGTCGGTCCGGGGCCGCGCGGACGCCGTGACGCTCGCGCAGTCGCGCATCAACGGCGCCGTCAACGTCACGGTGCCGGCCGCGGTGCGGGACACCGGCGTGCGGCTGCTGCGGTCGGAGGTCGGGGGCTGGGTGAACGTCCACGGGGGGCGCACCGAGGTGGCGCAGGCCTGGCTGCACCGCGGCCTCACGCTCACGGCGGTGCGCGCGTCGACGGTCTCCGAGTCGCTCGTCGACGCCGACGTGACGGTCCGCCAAGCCCGTGCCCGCGTGCACGTCGGCGACCTCGCCTGGTGGCCGGGCCCGCCCGGCGACTGGGCGGGCACCTGGCTCGACGACGCGCAGCCGCAGCGCAGCCGGTACGCCGGCGGCCTCCTGCTCCTCGACAACGCGGGCCCGGTGACGGTCGGGCACGTCGACGTCGCCGGCGCGCTGACCTGCACCGGCGGGCGCCCCGCGCCCGTCGTCGACGCGACCGTGACGGTCGGCGGCGCCCGGACGGGGCAGTGCGCATGACCGGGGCCGCGCGGACGCGCCGGGAGCAGCGGCCGGCCGAGCCGCGGCCGCGGCCGCCCGAGCCGATCAGCACGCGCCGCCCGGCACGCGCCGGCACCCTGCGGCGCAGCACCGCGCTCGTCGTCGCCGCGCTGCTCTCGACGGCCGGTGCGCTCACCCCCGCCCACGCCGCCGCGCCCGCGAGCGCGGCCCCACCGACGGCACCGTCCCTGAGCTGCGACTACGACACCCCCGGCGTGCCGGTCCTCGTGCCGGGCGACCTGCGCGTCTACCCCGGCTGCCCGCTCGGCTACACGGTCGTGCTCGGCGACCTGCACGTGCTGCCGGAGGCGGGGCTGACGTTCCGCGGCCGCGTCGCGGGCGACGTGCACGTCGCGGAGGTCGCGTCGCTGCTGCTCCAGGGGGCCGAGGTCGGCGGCGGCGTGCACCTCGACCGGGCGACCGAGCTGACGGTCCTGCAGTCGACGGTCGGCCGCAGCATCCGCGGCAAGGCGCAGCAGATGGCGGTCGACCAGTCGGTCGTGCACGGCGCGATCAACGTGGCGACGCGGCAGACGGCGCCCTGGGAGCTGCGCGTGCGCGGCACCTGGGTCGGCGGGTGGGTCAACCTGCACACCGGGCAGGTGCGCGTCATCGCGTCGGTGCTGCGCCGCGGCCTGACGGCGTCGTGGGCGCACGGCGTGCAGGTGTGCGCGAGCGAGATCGGCGCCGACGTCGTCGTCCGGCACGCGCAGCGCGCGGTCCGCGTCGGCGGGCCGGCGTGGCAGGGCGACTGCGTCACCGGGCCCACGGCGCGGCCCGTGCAGGTCGGCGGGGACGTGCAGATCCTCGACAACGACGACCCGGTCGCGCTGGAGGCGCTCGCCGTCACCGGCGACCTCCTCTGCACCGGCAACCGCGCCGCGCCGGCCCTCGGCGCGGTCACGGTCGCGGGCGCCCGCAGCGGCCAGTGCGCCGGCTGACCGCCGCGCCGGCCGACGCGTGAAGCGTTGTGGTCACCGAGCGACCACAACGCTTCACGACAACGGGCCCCGGCCCAGGAGCCGGCGCCGGCGTCAGCCCGACGTCACCACCGGGAAGCCCTCGGACGGCTGCACGATCACGAAGCCCGGCCCGTGGAACTTGTACTGGAACGCCTCGCCCGTGCCGCCGCGCAGCAGCGACGTCATGTTCATGCTCGACACGATCTCCGGCGACAGGTTCGCCGACCAGCACACGGCCGCGTTGGGGTCGACGAAGGTCGGCTGCTGGGAGCAGTCGAGGATGACGGGCGGGCCGTCGGACGTGAGCGCGACGGACCCGTGCCCGTGGATGAGCGTGCTGAACAGGCCGCCGGTCATCATCCCGGCGCCGCGGGTGCGGTGCAGGTCCCACTGCAGGTTCGCGTCGAACGCCAGCACGTTGCCGCCACCGATGCTGATGGCGTCGCCCTCGAGCTCGAGGATGAACACGTCGTGCGCGTAGCGGGCGAAGAAGACGTCGCCCTGCCCGGAGACGGTCATGAGCGCCTGGTCGTCGGAGCTGATGGCCCGCTTGACGAACTTGGCGAGGCTGTCGGCGCCCTTGTGGTGGAACTGCACGGCGCCCTGGTACGCGACCATCACGCCCTTGGCGGCGATGACCGGCTCGCCGAGGGTCACCTTCAGCATCTTGCGGCTCTGCAGGGCGAACCGGCGGCTGCCGTCCACCTCGAGGTTGGACTGGTCGAAGATGTCGCTGCGCATGGGCGCCATCCTGCCCGTCCGCGCCGGAGCGCAGACCACCCCGACGGGTGAACCCGCCGGGGTGGTGGCCCCTCCCGGGGGCGGAGGGGACTACGCCGCGAGGACGTGCGGCGGGTAGCCGCGGCGCTCGACGTCGGCGCCCTCGGCGACGCTCGCCTCGGGGGCCACGACGACGCCGTCCTGCAGGCGGGCGCGCGCCCCGACCTCGGCGCGGGTGCCGAGCTTGGCGGAGCGTCCGACGACCGCGTTGCGGCCGACGTGGACGTGGGTGCCGAGCTGCGCGCCCTCGGAGACGACGGCGCCGGGCTCGACCCAGCAGTACCGCCCGAGGTGCGCGCCGGGTTCCACCTGCGCGCCGGGGTCCACCCACGTGCCGTCCGCGACGTACGCGTCGTCGGCCACGCGGGCCCCCTTGGCGACCATGCCGCCGCCGTTGCTGTGCCGGAAGTAGCGGACGACCCGGCCGTCGTCGGTCTCGAGATCTTCGTATCGCTTCCTCATAACACCTCTTCCAACGCCACGAGGTCATGGGATGTTCCCCGGACGGGGCTCCCGATGAGGCCCCGGGACGGGCCCGCGGCGCGCGACACGACGCGCGGCGGCCGGGTGACGTGCCGTGCCCCGCGCCGCGCCGGCGGGCAGGATGACGGCCGTGCGTCCCTTCCCCGCGGCCGGCACGGCCCGCGCCGTCGCCGCCACGCTCACCGCCGCGGCCGTCGTGGCGCTGGCCGCCTGCACCCCCGCGGCGGACGACGTCGCCGCCACGCCCACGCCCACGCCGACGGCCACCGCGAGCGCGACCCCGACGCCCACGCCGACGCCCGAGCCGCTCGAGGTGGGCGGTCGCCTCGACCCCACGCCGCCCGACAGCTTCCTCGGCACCGCTGACACCGCCGTCATCGAGACGCACACGGGCTTCGACCCGACGAACCCGCACTACGCCGAGGTGCAGTTTACGTCGCGGCTGATCGACGTGTCGGTCGCCGACCCGGCCGACCTCGTGGGCGTCGAGATGACCGACCCCGTCGATCCGGCCACGGAGACCGTCTACTACATCCGCAGCGCGCACCGGCTCGAGTGGGCGCGCACGACCACGGTGGGCGCGTCGGGCGTCGGCCCACCGCACGTCGGCGGGTGGGCCGAGGACGGCACGGGCGCGAGCGACCTGCTCGTCATGGGCCTGTTCGACCCATGCACGACCGGCCGGTTCGACGCGCTGCTGCCGGGCCTCGAGGTCGAGGCGTGCGACATCGCGGTGCTGCCGGCCGGCGTCCCGCTCACGTGGGTCGGCGTCACGGAGAACCCGCAGGTCTCGCGGGACGCGCACGAGGAGTACGAGCCCCGGCCGGTGGCCTGGCGCGTCGGCTGACGCGCCGGGCGCCGCACGTCAGCCCAGCGGCGCCCGCCACGTCGTCGACCGCGTGAGGGAGACGGCGTCGAGGGCACCGAGCGGTCCCAGTGCGGACCGACGCCGGTCCGCCGCGGCGGCCGGGAGCCACACGCGCGCGTCACGGTGCAGCGGCAGGACGCGCACGCCGACGCGGTCGGCGACGGCACCGGGCAGGACGTCGAGGTCGACGTGCCACGGGGTGCCGTCGCCGAACCGGTCGGCGACCACGTGCCCGTCGACGAGGAGCTGCGCGACGTCGCCGGCCCAGTCGACGCGCAGGTGGCGGACGGTGCCGGGCGCAGGGGCGCCCACGTCGGCGAGCCGGTGCTCGGCCGAGAGCGCGGCCACCTGCTCGGGCGTCGGGGCGGACGCGCGCCCGTCCACCTCGCCGTAGGACGCGGGCACGTCGCCGGCCGGCCGTACGCACGACGTGCGCACGGCCCGGGACGCGACGCCGCCGTCGGTCGTGGTCGACGCCTCGGGCGACACGTCGACCGCCGCCCAGCGCGTCCCGTCCCACCGCAGCACGACGGGTGCGTCGCCGGACCGCACCAGCACGTCGGCGCCGTCGGTCCACAGCGGCGCGTCGGCCAGCAGCAGCTCCCGCCCGCGCGGCCCGTCGACCACCCACACGCGGTCGGCGTCGCACGCGCCGACGACCAGCACGCGCGCCGCACCGCCCGCGAGCGCGAGCAGCCCGCCGGTGCGGGGGTCGACGCGGTGCACGCCGGGCGCGGTGGTCGTCCACCCGTCCCCGTCCGCCGGCACGTCGCCGTCGACGGCCACCTCCGCGGGCACGCCGTCGTGCGCGAGCAGCACGAGCGTGCCGTCGGGCAGCACGGTCAGCGCGGAGGCCGTCGCCCAGCGCAGCCGCACGCCGCCGACGTCGAGCCCCAGCGGCCACCGCGCGAGCGTGCCCGGCGGCACGTCGACCGGCGTCGACGGCAGCACGAGCGGCCCGGCGGGGAGGTCGACCCGCAGGCGCACGCCGGGCAGCACCGGCAGCGGCACGTGCGGCTGGTGCCACGCGAGCAGGGCGAACCCCGTGCCGTCGTCGTCGGCGCGCACGGCCCAGCGCAGCGTCGCCGCGTCGTCGGGACCCGTGGGGAGCGCGTCGGGCAGGGTCGACGGCAGGGTCGCGAGCCGGTCGCCGAACGCGGCGAGGAACGCGTGCTGCACGCGCAGCGCCGCGTGCGAGGGCGCGAGCACGCCCGCCGCCCCGACCGGGGCGTGGAAGTCGTAGTCGAACGTCGGCAGGTCGTTGGGGTAGCCGGTCGCCTGCGACTCCTGCACCCCTGCGACGGGGTTCGTGCCGCCGGCGTACATGTAGTAGCCCTGCCAGGCCGACCCGGCGGCGATCTTCGTCTGCGCGACGCCGGCGACGTCGAGCGCCGCGGGCGCGTGCCGGCGGTGGTAGGCGGTCGCCATCCCGCCGCCCAGCTCGCACGTCGCGGCGGGCCAGGACTCGTCCCGGTCGACCGTCGCGGCGGCGGGCTCCTCGCCCCGGACGTCCGCGCCGATGCCCGGGTCGTCCCACGTGTGCGAGACCAGGTAGTGCGCGCGGAACGCGGGGTGCCAGCCGGCGTCGGCGTCGACCCAGAACCCGTCGCCGTAGCCGCCGTACAGCGGCAGCACCTCGCCGGGCGGCAGCTGCGCGCCGCCCCACGCCGTCGCCGTCCACAGCGGCGCGACGACGCCCGCCTCGCGGGCCAGGCGCTTGAGCGTCAGCAGGTGGTCCGGCTGGTCGTACAGCTCGTTGTCGAGCTGCACCGCGAGGACCGGCCCGTCCGGGCCGCACAGGTCCGCGACCTGCTCCCCCAGCCGCGCGAACCACGCGCGGACGAGCGCCAGGTACGCCGGGTCGTCGGTGCGGTGCCGCACGGGCGCCGCCTGCACCCAGTCGGGGAACCCGCCGTTGCGGACCTCGCCGTGCACCCACGGCCCGACCCGCAGCACGACGTGCAGCCCGAGCTCCCCCGCGAGCCGCACGAACGCCGCGACGTCCAGCCGGCCCGTGAAGTCGGCACGGCCGCGCACCGGCTCGTGGTGGATCCACGTGACGTACGTCGAGACGACGTCCACGCCGCCCGACCGCGCGAGCAGCAGCCGCTCCCGCCAGCGCTCGCGCGGCAGCCGGGCGTAGTGCACCTCCCCGGAGACGGGCACCCACGGGCGCCCGCCCCGCTCGAGGTACCGCGACGTCAGCCCGAGGCCCGGTCGCGCGTCGACGTCGTTCGCCATCGCGGGACGGGTCAGGGGCACCGACCAGCCGCGCGGGCGGACGCGGAGGTGGGCGGGGACGTGCCCGGAGACGGGCGGAGGGGCGGGAGCCGGTGGTGAGGTGGTCATCCCCTCCATCCTCACCGACGTCGGCGGCCGGCACCGACGTGGGGGGCGTCGCGCGCGACGTGCGCACCGGCGTACGGTCCCGGGAGGCGGGGACGACGCCTCGCCGCCCCCCGTCCGGCACGCGAGGGAGGCGCCCGTGGACCGGCAGACGGCCGCCGCGCGGCTCGTCACGCAGTGCACGCGCGGCCGCGTGCTCAAGGTGGGCAGCGGACCGCGCGGGCTCGCGCCGCTGCTCGTCGGGACCGTCGCGCGGTACGACGCGCTCGACCGGTCCGCGTCGGCGACGCGGCGGCTGCGGGAGTGGCTCGCGGCGGCCGCGCCCGGCGGTGCGTGGGGCGTGCACACCGGCGACCTCGCCGACCTCGCGGCGCTGCCGGACGCGCCCCCGCCGGCCGACGTCGTCGTCGCCGTGAACGTCAACGCGGTCTGGACGGAGACGGCCGGAGCACCGCTGGCCGCGGCCGCCGCGCACCTGCGTCCCGGCGGTGCCGTCGTGCTCGTCCTCGAGACGCCGGACCCCGTCGACGCGCGCGTCCGCCCCGCGCTGCACGCCCGGCTGACCGCCGCCGGGTGGACGTGGGAGGAGCACCCGGACCTCGGCGGGCCTCGGCGCGTCGCGCTCGTGGCCGTCCCCGGTGGCCCGCGGGGGGCGACTCGGGCAGGGTGAACGCGTGGTCGACGACGCAGGGGGTCCGCAGCCGCGGCACGACGTGCCGCACCTCGTGGTCATGGGGGTGGCGGGCTCGGGCAAGACGACGCTCGCGACGGTCCTGCGCGAGCGGCTGGGCTGGCCGTACGCCGAGGCCGACGAGTTCCACCCGCCCGCGAACATCGCCAAGATGACGGCCGGCACACCGCTGGACGACGACGACCGGTGGCCGTGGCTCGAGGCGATCCGGGACTGGCTGAGCGCGCAGACGCGCGCGGGCCACAGCTCGATCGTCACGTGCTCGGCGCTCAAGCGCAGCTACCGGGACGTCCTGCGCTCGGCCGACGGGAACGTGCGCTTCGTGCACCTGACCGCGCCGGCTGAGCTGCTCCAGCGCCGCATGTCCGGCCGCTCGGGCCACTTCATGCCGACGACGCTGCTGCCCTCCCAGCTGGCGACGCTCGAGCCGCTCGCCGACGAGGAGCAGGGCATCACCGTCGTCGTCGACGTGCCGCCCGACGCCGTCGCCGACCGCACGATCCGCGCCCTCGGGCTCGTCGCCGACGGACGCCCGCCCACCCGCTGACCCCTCGCCCGCGGGTGGTCCGCGGGCACCGACGCACCAGGAGGACCCGTGCCACCGGAGGACTGGGAACAGACGCTGGGGGCCGGGCCGCTGCTCGGCATCGCCGCGGCCGCGATCGCGCTGCTGCTCTTCCTCATCATCCGCCTGCGCCTGCACGCGTTCCTCGCGCTGATCCTCGTCTCGCTGGTCACGGCGTTCGCGACGGGGGTGCCCGCGGGGGCGGTCGTCGACGTGCTGACGACGGGGTTCGGCACGACGCTCGGGTCGGTCGCGCTGCTCGTCGGGCTCGGGGCCATGCTCGGCCGGATGGTCGAGACCTCCGGCGGCGCGAAGGTCATGGCGGACACGCTCGTGCGGCGGTTCGGCGAGAAGCGGGCACCGCTGGCGCTCGGCGTCGCGTCGCTGATCTTCGGCTTCCCGATCTTCTTCGACGCCGGCCTGGTCGTCATGCTGCCCATCGTGTTCGCGGTCGCGCGGCGCCTGGGCGGGTCCGTGCTGACGTACGGCCTGCCGACGGCCGGTGCGTTCTCCGTGATGCACGTGTTCGTGCCGCCGCACCCGGGGCCCGTCGCGGCGTCCGAGCTGCTGGGCGCCAACCCCGGCATGGTCGTGCTGCTGGGCCTGGTCGTGGCGATCCCCACCTGGTACGTGACGTCGTACCTGTTCGGCGTGTGGGCCGGCCGCCGCTGGGTGCTGCCGGTGCCGGAGCTGCTGGGGCGGACGTCGGACGAGGAGGCGCCGGACAACCCGCCGTCGTTCGGGACCGTGCTGGGCGTCCTGCTGCTGCCGCTCCTGCTGATCTTCGTCAACACGGGGCTGAACACGCTGGGCACCGCCGGTGTCGTGGACGCCGACGCCACGTGGGTGCAGGTCGCGCGGGCCATCGGCTCGACGCCGGTCGCGCTGCTCATCGCCGTGCTCGTCGCCGCGTGGGTGATGGGCCACCGGCGCGGGCGCGACAAGACGGCGATCGAGCGGCTGCTCGAGTCGTCGCTCGGCCCCGTCTGCTCCGTCATCCTCATCACCGGCGCGGGCGGCATGTTCGGCGCCGTGCTGCGCGCGTCGGGCATCGGCGCGGCGCTCGAGGACGCCCTCGGCGACCTCGGCCTGCCGATCATCGTCGCCGGGTTCCTCATCGCCACGATCCTGCGCGTCGCGCAGGGCTCCGCGACGGTCGCGCTCATCACGACGGCCGGGCTCATCGAGCCGGCCGTCGCGTCGGGCGACTTCTCGGCCGTGCAGCTCGCGGCGATCGTGCTCGCGGTGGCCGCCGGGTCCGTCATGGCGTCGCACGTCAACGACTCGGGCTTCTGGCTCGTGGGCCGGTTCTTCGGCATGGACGTGCGCACGACGCTCAAGACGTGGACGGTGCTCGAGACCCTCATCGGCCTCATGGGCTTCGCCATCGCGCTGGTGTTCTTCGCGGTCGGCTGACGCCGCCGCGCGGGGCCGGGGCCGCCAGGACGGCGGCACCGGTCCCGCGCGGGCGTCGGGGCCCCGTGCGAGGATCGGCGCCATGACGACCGAGCAGGACGCGCGCGACCTCGCGGGCGACCCGGCGCCGGCCGCCGAGGGCACCGCCCTGGGCGACCCCGCGACGGCGACCGCGGCCTCCGACCCCACCGACCCCCTGGCGAACGCCGGCGACACGCAGCTGTGGCTGGAGCGCACCGGCACGCGTCGCTACACCGGGCGCAGCTCGCGCGGCGCCGAGGTGCTCATCGGCTCCGTCGGGGACGAGGGCGCCTTCTCCCCCGGCGAGCTCCTCAAGATCGCGCTCGGCGCGTGCAGCGGCCTGTCGAGCGACGCGGCGCTCGCCCGGCGCCTCGGCGACGACGTGCGCGTGACGATCCGCGTCGGCGGGCTCGCGCACCCGACGGAGGACCGGTACCCGCACCTCACCGAGGAGCTCGAGGTGGACCTGTCGTCGCTCGACGACGCCGCCCGGGACCGCCTCCTGACCGTCGTGCACCGTGCCGTCGACCAGCACTGCACCGTCGGCCGGACCCTCGAGGCCGGCGCCACCACCACCCTCCACGTCACCGGGGAGCGTTGATGCCGCAGGTCCTCCAGTCCGCCCTCGACAAGGCGGTCACCATCCCGTCCGCCACCATCCACGCCCACGTCGAGAGCCTGCGCCGGCGCAACCCGGAGGCGAGCCCCGCGCGGATCGTCGAGCTGCTCGAGAAGGAGTACCTGCTCGTCGTCGCCGGTGCGGGCGGTGCCGTCGGTGCGGCCGCCGCCGCGCCCGTCGTGGGCACGGGCGTCGCGACGGCGCTGACCGTGAGCGACGTGGCGACGTTCTTCGGCGCGTCGGCCGCGTTCTCGCTGGCCGTGGCGTCGGTGCACGGCATCGAGGTCGAGGACACCGAGCGGCGCAAGGCGCTGCTGCTGGCGAGCGTCCTGGGCGAGGACGGCGCGAAGGCGGTCGGCAGCAGCGTCGGCGAGCTCTCGACGCTGCGCATGGGCCGGCTCCTGCTGACCCGGATGCCGCGCTCGTCGGTGAAGAAGGTCAACTCCACGCTCATGCGCAAGATGATGCAGAAGCAGGCGGCGAAGTTCGCCGGCCTCGCGCTCGGGCGGCTCGCGCCCTACGGCATCGGCGCCGCGATCGGCGTCGCCGGCGGGCGGGCGATGGGCCGGACCGTCGTCGACGGCGCGCGCCTCGCGTTCGGGCCGCCGCCGGAGCGCTTCCCGCAGGTCGTGGAGGGCGTCGCGCGCGACGTGGACCGGCCCAGCCTGGACGGGCGCACGCCGTCGCTGCCGCGCGGGCGCTGACGACTCCCGGGCGCTGTCGGTGCACGACCGCCGGGCGCACGGACGGGGCCCGGTGCCGCGCGAGGGGTGATCCCCCCGCGGCGCCGGGCCCCGTCCGTCGTCCGGGCGGTGCGTCGACCGGTCGTGCCGGCCGCGTCACCAGCGGTCGTGCACGTGCTCCTTGATGCGCCGGTCGTACACGTCGGCGAGCGCCGCGAGCGTCGCGTCGTCGAGCGGCGCGAGCTGCTCGGCCGCCGCGTTGGCGCGGGCCTGCTCGGGCGTCCGGGCACCGGGGATGACCACCGAGACACCGGGCTGGTCGACGATCCACCGCAGCGCGAGCTGGGCCGTCGTGGCGCCGGACGGCGTGTGCTGCGCGACCTCCTGCGCCGCCTCCACACCGACCTCGTACGGCACGCCCGCGAACGTCTCGCCGACGTCGAACGCCTCGCCGTGGCGGTTGAAGCTCCGGTGGTCGTCCGCCGCGAACTGCGTCGACGCGTCGTACTTGCCGCTGAGCAGCCCGGAGGCGAGCGGCACCCGCGCGATGATGCCGACGCCGGCCTCGGCCGCGGCGGGCAGCACGCGCTCGAGCGGCTTGCGGCGGAACACGTTGAGGATGATCTGCACGCTCGCGACGTGCGGGCGCGCGATGGCCGCGAGCGCCTCGTCGACGGTCTCGACGGAGACGCCGTAGGCGGCGACGCGGTTCTCCTCGACGAGCGTGTCGAGCGCGTCGAAGACCTCGTCGCGGCCGTACACGTCGGTCGGCGGGCAGTGCAGCTGCACGAGGTCGAGCGTGTCGACGCCGAGGTTGTCGCGGCTGCGGTCGTTCCAGGCGCGGAACGCGTCGAGCGAGTACGCCTCGGGCACGTGCGGGTCGGCCCGGCGGCCCATCTTCGTCGCGACCGTCACGCGCGCCGCCACCTCGGGACGCTCGGCGAGGAACCGGCCGATGACCTTCTCCGACCGCCCGTCCCCGTACACGTCGGCGGTGTCGAGGAACGTCACGCCGGCACCGACGGCCGCGTCGAGCACCTCGAGCGCCGTGTCGTCGCCGACCGTCCCCCAGTCGCCGCCGAGCTGCCAGCAGCCCAGCCCGACGACCCCGACCTCACGTCCTGTCCTACCGAGTACCCGCGTGCGCATGCCCCCGACGGTACCCCGGGGGAGGATCGGTGCATGACGACGCCCACCGCACGTCCCGCCGGCGCCGCGGCGCGCGACGGGGTCACGGGGGCGCGCGTCACGCGGACGTTCCCCGCCCCCGCGCGCACGGCGTTCACGGCCCTCACCGACGCCCGGAACCACGCGCGCTGGGTCCCGCAGACCCGCGTGGAGACCGACGGCGGCCCGCGGCTCGGCACGCACGTCGAGGCCGTCTCGGGGCCGCTCGCCCGGTTCGGCGCCCCCGGCCTGCCCGACCGCATGACCATCACGCGGTACGACGCGCCGGGCGGCGACGGGGCGGGCGCCTCCCCCGGCGTCGCGGTGTTCGCGAAGCACGGCCCCCTGCTGCTCGGCGAGGCGACGATCTGCGTCGAGCCGGTCGACGACGCCACCTGCCGCGTCACGTGGGAGGAGCGGGTGCCGCTGGCGGGGCCGCTGCCGGACGCGCTGACGTCGCGGCTCACCGCTCCGGCGCTGGCCCTCATGCTGCGCGTCGTGCTCGGCCGGGCGGCGCGCGAGCTGCGGGCGTGACGCGCGCACGTCATCGACGTCACGCCTGCGTTTCGACGCAATCGATCGTCGGTTGACGCGCAGTTCGCGCAACAGATCGCGCCCAGGCGCGCAACGGTGCCTGCGCCGCCGTGCGCGCCGCCGCTCGTACGCTCGGGACCACCGGCGCGCCCACCCGCGCACCGCACGTCCCCGTCCTTGCGCACCCCACGAGGAGCCCCATGACCGCGCACGCCCCCGGCCCCACCCCGCGCCACTACCTCATGTGCGAGCCCACCCACTACACGGTCTCGTACGAGATCAACCCGTGGATGGACAAGACGCGGCACACGGACGCGGACCTGGCCGTGCGGCAGTGGCGCACGCTGCGCGACACCTACCTCGACCTCGGGCACACCGTCGAGACGATCGACCCGCTGCCGGGACTGCCCGACATGGTCTACGCGGCCAACGGCGCGACCGTCGTCGACGGCGTCGTGTACTCCGCGAAGTTCCGCTACCCCGAGCGGCAGCCCGAGGGTCCCGCGTACCAGAAGTGGTTCGCCGACCGCGGCTGGGTCACGCACACCGCCGCGCAGACCAACGAGGGCGAGGGCGACCTGCTCGTCGTCGGGGACCTCGTCCTCGCCGGCACCGGGTTCCGCACGGCGCGCGCCGCGCACGCCGAGCTCCAGGAGCTCGTCGGCCGGCCCGTCATCTCCCTCGAGCTCGTGGACCCGCACTACTACCACCTCGACACGGCGCTCGCGGTGCTGTCGTCCGACGCCGCGGACCCGCAGATCGCGTACTACCCGCCGGCGTTCTCGCCCGGCTCGCGGTCCGTGCTCCGCCGGCTCTTCCCCGAGGCCGTCGTCGCGACCGAGGACGACGCCGCGGCGCTCGGCCTCAACGCCGTGTCGGACGGCGAGCACGTCGTCGTCGCGCCCGCCGCGACGCACCTCGCCGGCGCCCTGCGCGAGCGCGGGTACACGCCGATCCCCGTCGACACGAGCGAGCTGCTCAAGGGCGGCGGCGGGGCCAAGTGCTGCACGCTCGAGCTGCGGAGGTGAGCGGGATGGCGACGGTGACGGGTGCGGACGCCGTCGGTGCGGGTGCCGTCGGTGCGGGTGCCGTCGCGTCGGGCGTCGGGTCGGCGCTGGCGCCGAACTACCACCCGCTGCCCGTCACGGTCGCCACCGGCGAGGGCGCGTGGGTCACCGACACCACGGGACGCCGGTACCTGGACCTGCTGTCGGCGTACTCGGCGCTGAACTTCGGGCACCGGCACCCCGCGCTCGTCGCGGCGGCGCACGCGCAGCTCGACCGGCTGACGCTGACGTCCCGCGCGTTCGACCACGAGCTGCTCGAGCCCTTCGCCCAGGCGCTGACCGGGCTCGTCGGTCCGCTGCTGGCCGGGCGCTCGCACCTCGTCCTGCCGATGAACACCGGCGCGGAGGCCGTCGAGACGGCGATCAAAGCCAGCCGCAAGTGGGGCTACGAGGTCCGCGGCGTGCCCGCCGACCGCGCGACGATCGTCGTCGCCGACGGCAACTTCCACGGCCGCACGACGACCATCGTGTCGTTCTCGACCGACCCGGATGCCCGCCGCGGCTTCGGCCCGTTCACGCCCGGGTTCGTCACCGTGCCGTACGGCGACGCCGCCGCCCTCGCCCGCGCCGTCGACGAGACGACGGTCGCCGTGCTGCTCGAGCCCGTGCAGGGCGAGCAGGGCGTCGTCGTGCCGCCGGACGACTACCTGCCGGCCGTGCGCCGGGTGTGCGACGACGCCGGCGTGCTGCTCGTCGCGGACGAGATCCAGTCCGGACTCGGCCGCACCGGCTCGACCCTCGCGTGCGAACGCTGGGACGTCCGCCCGGACCTCGTGACGCTCGGCAAGGCGCTCGGCGGCGGGATCGTGCCGGTGTCCGCGGTGGTCGGGCGCGCCGACGTGCTCGAGGTGCTGACCGCCGGCACGCACGGGTCGACGTTCGGCGGCAACCCGCTGGCGTGCGCGGTGGGCCTCGCGGTCGTCGACCTGCTGACGCCCGGCACGCTGCAGGCGCGCGCCCGCACGCTCGGCGAGCACCTCGGCCACCGGCTCGCGGCGCTCATGGACGACGGCCTGCTGCACGGCGTGCGGACCGTCGGCCTGTGGGCCGGCCTGGACGTCGTCCCCGGCCTGCCGGGCGGGCCGGCGTCGGGCCGGGAGCTGTGCGAGCGGCTGCTGGCACGCGGCGTCCTCGCCAAGGACACGCACGGCGCGACCGTCCGCCTCGCCCCGCCTCTCACGGTGGACGCCGCCGACCTCGACCGCGCCCTCGACGACCTCACGGCCGCCCTGACCGCCCCCTGACCCCCACCCCCACCTCACGCCGACCGGAATGCTGGTGCCGTTCACGGGTCGCAGAACGCCACCGGTATGCCGTTCGGCGCTGGGGGCGGGATGGTGGGGGCGTTCCCGGTGCGGGAGCCGGCGCGGTGTTCCTGGCGGCGTCAGCTGAACGTGATGGACGTGTACATCCAGCCGTCGTGGAGCACCACGCCGACGTAGGCGGTCGAGTAGCTGCCGAGCATCTGCGCGTTGTGGCCGCTCGAGCCCGCGTAGGCGGCGATCATGCGGGACGCGCTGGCCGGCGAGACGCGCCCGACGATCTCGGGCCGCGCCTTCACCGAGCCGGCGCGCGTGCCGGAGTGCCAGATGCTGTCGGAGGCGGCCATCTGCATGGCGTGCTCGCCGCGCGCCCCGGACGGGACGATGTTCAGCCGTCCGAGCCCGTTGGCCTCGCGGTGCGCGTTGAGCGCCGCACCGACGTCGCCGGCGCCGACCACCGAACCGGCGAGCGGCAGACCCGCCGCGGGCGCCCGGGCCGGTGCGCCGCCACCCGAGGCCGCCGGGGCGGACGCGGCGCGCGGGGC
>NZ_JBFTEP010000036.1:0-29286 GCF_047229365.1 Cellulomonas pasadenensis
GCTGCACGACGGCCGGGTGGACGCCGACGGCGCGGCGGGCGCGACGGCGCGGCGGGCGGCGACGGCGGGCAGTGACCGCCGGCGCGGTCCGTCGTGACCGCCCCGGCGTCAGTCCGTCGTGACGACCAGCGCGTCGTAGCCGCCGAGCGCCGGGAGGAGCTCCATCCGCAGGTCGGACGGGTCGGCCACGGCGAAGCCGAGGTCGAAGCTCGCCGTGCCGCCCGGGTCGAGCGTGACGTACGGGCCGGCGGTGTCGATCTCGCGGGCGGGGTCCCACACCGGCGTCGCGGTGACGCCGCCGGACTCGGCCGTCGCCGACAGCGTGCTCGGCGTGTAGGGCTCCTTCGTGCCGTTGGTGACCTGCACGCGCACGCGCACGGGCACGCCCTCCTCGACGCCCTCGGCCTCGCCGGACGGCTCGAACACCTGCGGCGCCTTCACGGTGAGGAACAGGCCGTCGGCGTACTCGAACGGCTTGCCGAACCTGACCGTCGACCCGGCCTGGGTGGCCGTGCCGGTGGGTGCCCCCGACTCGTCGGCGGACGCGGTCGACGCGCACGCCGACGCGAGCGCCAGCAGGGTCGCGACCGCGGTGGCGACGGCGACGGTGCGTCCTCGCCGGGCGCGGGCCGCGCGGTGGGCGACGGGGGCGGTGGACCCGCCGCCGGTGGGGCGTGCGGTGCGGTGCTGGGTCACTCGGACTCCTCGGACGTGGCCGCTGGGACGCGGGCGGTCCGGGGAGAAAGGCCGTTCTTCATCCGGCCCCCGCCGGTCGGGTGGGAATGTAGCAGCGCCTTCCGACGGTGCGTCCGTCGCGTCCGTCGCTCAGATGCAGCCAGGCGCCCCGGCCGCCGCGCGCGCGTGCGTCGTGCCAGGTCGGAGCCGTGGGCGCTAGCGGCGACCGGGTGATGCACAGTGCCGGAAAAGGGACAGCAATGCGCTTGCGCGCCGCGCCCGGACATCTGCCGGAAACAATGCCGGGCGCGGCGCGCGGTGGTGGAGATCTTCGTCACACGCCGCCGACGGCGAGTGCCGCGTACCCGTAGAGCGCCGGCACGAGCGTCAGCCGGAGCCGCTCCGGGTCCGCCGCCTCGAAGCCCACGCGGAACTGCACGGTCCCGCCCGGCGGCACCGCGAACGCGGGCCCGGAGAGCTCGACGCCCTGGTCCGGGTCCCACACCGGCGCGGCAGGCGTGCCGTCGACGGCGGCGGTGACCTCCACCGTGCTCGCGCGGTACGCCGCGTCGGTGCCGTTGGTGACGGTGACCTCGACGAGCGCGGCGGCGGCGCCCGTGCCGCCGCTCGCGGTGCGGGACGGCGTGAACGGCACGGGCGCGCCGACCTCGACCGTGAGCCCGTCGGCGTAGGTGAACGGGATGCCGTACGTCGTCGGGGCGGCCGGGAGGGCGTCGGGCACGGTGCGGTCGGCGGCGGAGCCCGCGGCACTGCTCCCCGTGGGCACCAGGGCCGAGCGCACGGCCAGCCCGACGACGGCGGCCACGACGAGGAGCGCGACCGCCGCCCACGTGCGCAGCCGCCCCGCGACCGGGCGGCGGTCGCGCTCGCGGACGGGCGGGGGGACGGGCTCGGGTGCGACGGCGGTGGCGCCACGCAGTCCGAGGCCGGCGGCCGGGACGGAGGGTGGGAGCGCTCCCTCGAAGCGGGGGCGGTCTGCGGTCACGGTGTGTCTCCCTGGTCGGCGGGCGCTGGCCGACCCCGGGAGGGGCCCGGCGGGGTCGGCTGCGAGCGCCGCGGCGTGCCGGTGCACGAGCCGCGACGGCGCGGCGACGCGCACCCGCGCCGGGCGGACCGGGACGTGGGGGCGACGTCGGCGACGACCGTAGCCAGGGCGGTCAGGGCCTAAACGCTTATGACGTGGGGGTTCACACCGACTTCTCACGCGGAGTCGTACGGGCTGTGACTACGGCGCTGGCCGTGACGCCGTGCGGTGAGACGCGCGCCGCCTAGGCGTCAGACGTCGGCGTCGCGTCGACCTCGAGGTGCGGCGCGGCGGGCGCGCCCAGGTCGAACCCGGCGAGGTACGCGTCGAGGTCGCCGAGCGTGGCCGCGTCGCGCGCGGCGGCCCGGGCGCGACGGGGGCGCGCCAGCTCGTCCGGGGCGATGCGCAGCCACACGAGCCGGGCCCGTCCGCCGGCGTCGGAGACGGCGTCCGCGAGCCGCTGCCACGCCGTCGGTCCGCCCGGCCGCCGCGCCGCTCAGGCCACCAGGTCGCGGCGTCGGTACGCGGCCGGCGCCGCCGCCCCCAGCGCCAGGGCCGCCGCGGTCACCGCCGCCACCGGGCCGGGCGCGAACCCCTCCGCGGGCAGGGCCGGCAGCAGCGCGAACGGCAGGACGTCGAGCAGCGCGGCGGGCACGTCGAGCAGGCCGCCGTACAGGCCGAGCACGATCGACGCCACGAGCGGCAGCCACACCGCCCACGTCGGTGCCCGCACGGCGTGCACGAGCGCCGCCAGCGCGGTGAAGAGGGCGACGACCGGCAGCTGCCCGAGCGCGGCGAGCGCCAGCTCGCCGACGAGCGCGGCGTCGTCCGTGACGGTGAGCGCCCCGGCGCCGAGCGCCGCGCCGCTGACGACCAGCAGCACGGCCGCACCGGCGAGGGCGACCGTGAGGTGCGCGGCCGTCCACGCCGACCGGCTCACCGCCGCGGCGAGCACGGCCGCGGTCTGCCCGCGCGCCTCGGCGCGTCCCATCCGCAGCACGGTCACGACGGCGAACACGGTGACCGCCATCGCGAAGAAGCCCACGAACGCGGACAGCATCCCGAGCAGCACGTCGTCCCCGGTCGCCCCGAACGCGGCCGCGAGCTCCGGGTCGTCCGCGAAGCTGTCGACGACGCCCTGGACGAGCGACCCCGTCAGCGCGGCCGTCACGGCGAGGCCGACCGCCCAGGCGACGACTGCGGTCCGCTCGAGCCGCGCCACGAGCCTGAGCGGCGTGCCGAGCAGCGGGCCCGCGGTCGCGCGCCCGCGGCGCTCGGGCAGGAGGCCGGCGCCGACGTCGCGCCGCCGGGCGAGGACCGACGCCACCACGACCAGGGCCGCCGCGAGCAGCAGGCACAGCACCAGCGGCCACCAGCGCAGGTCCACGTACGCGCGGGCCTGCTGCGCCCAGCCGATCGGCGACGCCCACGACAGCGCGCTGTCCCCGCCCTGCCGCGCGTCACCGACGCCCCGCACGACGAACGCAAGACCGACCGCCGCGCCCGCGAGCCCGTTCGCGCCGCGGCCCGTCGTCGCGAGCTGCGCCGCCACGGCGGCGAGGGCGGCGAACACGAGACCGACGGCACCCACGCCGGCGGCGACCGCCGCCGAGCCGCCGACCGGCAGGTCGGCGGACAGCAGCGCGGCGAGCAGCGCGGCGGCGACCACGACGTTCGCGACGAGCGCCGTCGCCAGCGCCGCGGTCAGCGGTGCACGCCGGCCGACGGCGCCCGCGAGCACGAGGTCGAGGCGCCCCGCCTCCTCCTCGGCGCGCGTGTGCCGCACCACGAGGAACGACGACATCAGCGCCGCGGCGACGGCCAGCATGCCGAGCAGCTCGTTCGCGACCATCGCGCCGAGCGTGTAGTCGTCGAGCCCGTACCCGGGCCCGGCCAGCAGGGCGCCGGAGGGCTCGCGCATGATCGCCGCGCGCGTCTGGCGCGCGGCGGCGTCCGGGTAGACGGCGGGCAGCGCGGCCGCGAAGTACGCGACGAGCCCGCCGAGCGCGACGGCCCACACGGCGAGGCGCACCCGCTCGCGCCGCAGCGCGACCCGCAGCAGCGTGCCCGTGCCGGCCCACGGGCCGCCGGTCGTGGCGGTGGCCGGCGGGGCGAGGGTCGCCGCGGTCACCGGGCCACCTCGCCGTACTGCTGCACGAACAGCTCCTCGAGGGACGGCGGCGTCGCGACCAGCCCGCGTGCACCGGCGCCGGCCAGGTGGCCGAGCAGCGCCGGCAGGGCGTCGTCGTCGACGGCCAGGTGCACGCGCTCGCCCTCGCGCCGCACGTCGTGCACGCCCGGGACACGAGCCAGGTCGTCGACCGGGGTCCCGACGACGGCCGTCACGGCGGTGCGGTGCAGCGCGCGCAGCTCCGCGAGCGACCCCGTCAGCACGGTGCGGCCGTCGCGGACGATGGTGACGCGCTCGCACAGCCGCTCCACCTCCGCGAGCACGTGGCTCGAGAGGAGCACGGTGCGGCCGTCCGTGACCGCCTCGGCGACGCACTCCTGGAAGACGAGCTCCATCAGCGGGTCGAGCCCCGACGTGGGCTCGTCGAGGACGAGCAGCTCGGCGTCGCCGGCGAGCGCCGCGACGAGCGCGACCTTCTGCCGGTTGCCTTTCGAGTACGTGCGGGCCTTGCGCGTCGGGTCCAGGGCGAACCGCTCGAGCAGCTCGTCGCGGCGGCGGGTGCCGGCCCGGCCGTGCAGGCGCAGCAGCAGGTCGATGCACTCGCCGCCGGTGAGCTGCGGCCACAGGGTGACGTCGCCGGGCACGTAGGCGGTGCGGCGGTGCAGCGCGACGGCGTCCGCCCACGGGTCCGCGTCCAGCACGCGCGCCGTGCCGGAGTCGGCGCGGACGAGCCCGAGCAGCACGCGCAGGGTGGTGGACTTGCCGGCGCCGTTGGGGCCGAGGAACCCGTGCACCTCGCCGGGTTCGACGGTCAGGTCGAGGTGGTCGAGGGCCCGCACGGGGCCGAAGGACTTGGTCAGGTCGCGCACGTCGACGACGGGCATGGGTGGGCTTCTCTCAGGAGGTGGGACGGGGGTCGGGGGAGGGTGCGCCCGCCGGCGGGTCCGTCACGTACATGAGGTAGGCGTCGAGCATCCGGCGCTCGGTCATGAGGCCGTCGGTGTAGAGCTCGAGGGCGGGCAGCGCGACGGCGTCCATGTGCGCGCGCAGGCGTGGGCCGAGGTCCGCGGGGTCGTCGACGGGCTCGAGGGTGAGCGCGACGAGCAGGCCGCCGATCGCCTGCTGCGTGAGGAGGCGGGCGCGGGCGGCCTCGTCGCGGCTCGGGCGGACGGTGCCCGCCGCGACGCCCGCGCGCAGGTACTCCTCGGCGTCCGCGACGAACGCCGCGTAGAAGGTGCGCGCCAGCTCCCCGCCGTGCTGGACGCTGCGCAGGACGTAGGCGACGAGCGGCGCGTACGTCTCGACCTGCGCGAGCTCGACGAGCAGGTGGTCGGGCCCCGACGGGCCGACGGCGTCCTCCTTGTGCGCGGCGACCGTCGCGAGCACGTGCGCGTCGCACTCCGCGCGCAGCCGGTCCTTGGAGCCGAAGTGGTGCAGGACGAGGGGCGCGCTGACGCCGGCGTCCTGCGCGATGGTCCGCAGGCTCACCCCGAACCCGTCCCGGCCGAAGCGCGCGATCGCGGCGTCGCGGATGCGCGCGCGGGCGGTGAGGTCGTCGGACGGGAAGGCTGACCGCATGGTCAGTAGACTAACCGAGTGTTCAGCCCGGGCGCCAGGGGCGCACCCGCGAGGTCCGGCCGGTGCCGGCGGCGGACCGTCAGGGCTCGACGGCGTCTGCGTCCTCGTCCCCCGAGCGGACCGCGATCCGCTCGCCGACGGCGGTCTCCGCGCTCTCCAGCAGCAGGTACACGCACGCGCCGACGAACGGTGCCACCGCCCACACCGACGCGTGCGTGATCCACTCCGCGAGCCCCCACGCGACCGCGAGCCCGCCGAGGACCGACAGCAGGTTCAGGCTCGTGCCGATCGCCGTGACGCGCGTGTCGTGCTGCGGCATCGGCCGACGGAACCCACGGGACAGCACTGCCTCGAGCACCGTGAACGACATCACCGCACCGGTCGCGAACCAGAACACCCGCGCCACGTCCGGCGGGCCCTCGGTCGTCTGGAGCAGCCCGAACGCCGCGGTCACGAGGATGGAGAAGCCGAACGTGGTGCTCTCGCGGCCCACGGTGCTGCGCATGCCGCGCCCCAGCGCGCCCGACGCGCGGGCCGTCACCGGCGCCGGACCCCCGCGCCCCGACCCGGACGCCATCAGCCGTCCGACTCCCGCGCCCTGCGGGTCCGGCGGTCGTTCTCCTTGCCGATCGCCTCGACCAGCTCGTCCTTGGTCATGCGGGACCGGCCGCTGACGTCGAGCTCGGAGGCCACCTCGTACAGGTGCTTCTTGCTGGCGTTCGCGTCGACGCCGCCCGCGGTGGGTGCGTCGCCGTCGGGCCCGCCGCCCTCGGCGCGCGCGTCCGACGGCCCGTTCTTCTCCTTCGGCTCCCAGTGGTCGCCGACCTTCTCGTGCGTGTGCTTCACCGCCGCGAACGCCGTCCGCGCGGCCCGCTGCTCGTCGCCGTCGTACGTCTCCACCGCCGAGTCGTACGTCTTCGCGAACGTCCGCTGCGCCTTCTCGTCGGAGCGCCGCAGCGTCGACGGGATCTCGCTCTGCTTCGCGTCGCCCTTGCGCGTCGTCTTCGGCATCGGTGGCCTCCTGTCGGGTCGCACGGTCCCGACGATCGTCGCGCCGGGCGGGTCGCGTCGCACGCCGACGCCGCGCACGTGCGCCGCCGTAGGGTGCGCGCGTGACCTCGACGCCCGGCGACGTGCCGGCCACCGACGCGGACGCCCTCCGTGACCGCCGGCGCCGGCTGCGGGAGCAGGTGCGCGCCGACCCGCGGCGCCTCGACCTGCGCACCGAGCTGGCGGCGGCGTACCGCGCCGAGGGCAACGCCTCGCAGGCGGGCCGGTGGGACTACCTGTCGGACGACGCCGACCCGGGCGAGACCGCGGCGTTCGCGCTGCTGCCGGCACGACCCGGTCGAGATGATGCGCGCCCTGCGGTGGACCGGCTCGGAGGAGGACGCGCCGACCGAGGTGGCCCGGGAGCGGCTGCGTGCGGTGCGCACGGCGGCGCGGGACGTCGCCGGGCGCCGGGTCACGTGGGAGCAGCCGGTCCGCGACGACGCGATGTGGCCGTTCGTCCTCGGGTGCGCGGGCGTCGTCCTGGTGCTGGCGCTGGCCGTGGTCGGCGGGATCGCGACGGTCGGCTGGCTGGTCGACCGGTTCTGACGTCGAGGCCGTCGACGCCCTCGACGGACGACGGCACTTACGTACGACGGCCCGACGCACGACGGCCCGACGCACGACGGCCCGACGCACAAAGGCCAGGTGCGGACGACGTCCGGACCTGGCCCTGGGAGCGGGTGACGGGAATCGAACCCGCGCTATCAGCTTGGGAAGCTGATGTTCTACCATTGAACTACACCCGCACGACGGCCCCGAGGGGACGTGCGCGACGATCCTACCCAATCCACGGCGCCGGTCGCGACGCTCGTGGCAGGCTCGCCCCGTGCCCGCCGTCCTGCGCCCGTACCACCCGTCCGACCAGCCCGGGCTGTACCGCGTCTGCCTCGCCACCGGCGACGCCGGCCGCGACGCCGCGAGCCTGTACCGGGACCCGGAGCTGCTGGGCCACGTGTACGCCGGCCCGTACCCCGTCGCCGACCCGGGGCTGACGTGGGTGGTCGTCGACGAGGGCGGCGTCGGCGGGTACGTCGTCGCGACGGCCGACACCCCCGCGTTCGACGACTGGCTCGAGGCCCGCTGGTGGCCCGTCCTGCGCGAGCGGTACCCGCGCCGCGCCGACCCGGGCGACGGCACGCGCGACCACGTGCTCGTGGACGTCGTGCACGACCACCCGCGCATCGACGTCCCCGCGGGGTTCCCCGCGCACCTGCACATCGACCTGCTGCCGCACCTGCAGGGGCAGGGCTGGGGACGACGGCTGGTCGGGACGCTCGCCGACGCGCTGCGCGCCCGCGGCGTGCCCGGCCTGCACCTGGGCGTGTCGGCGCAGAACACGGGCGCGATCGCGTTCTACGAGCGGATCGGCCTGCGCGTCCACGAGTCGTACGACTGGGGGCACCGGATGGTGCTCCCGCTCGGCTGAGCGGCGGGACGACGTCGGGCGGGGTGAGCGGCGGGCACGCCACCCACCCCGCCCGGGCGTCACCGGTACGTGCGGAAGTACCCCGAGACGTCCACGACCAGGTCGGTCGCGGCCGTGTGGCTGTAGAACGTCGTCCGCCCGCCGTCGCCGACCGGCAGCACGGCGAGGTTGGCCTCGTCGCGGCCGCGCACGAGGTTGATGGACGAGACCTCGGGCAGGGTCGCCGGCACGGTCGTCGGGAACGCACGGATGTGCGTGAGGTCCGCGGCGCCGACGCCCGTGACGTTGACGACCGCCGCGCGGGCGCTCGCCGGCACGGGCAGGCCCGACCCGGCGAGCCGCAGGTCGACGCTGCGACCGGCCTGCAGGCGCCCGGGGAACCCGAGACCCGAGCGCGAGTCCGCGACGCGCTGCGGCGCCACGGGCACGAACCCGGCCGACCCGGTGGCCGTGTAGTACCCGGCGAGGTCCGCGACGAGGTGCGTCGACGCCTGGTCGACCCAGAACCGCACCTGGCCGCCCTCGCCGACCTTCACCGTGACGAGGTTGGCCTGGTCGCGACCCGGGTACAGGTTCAGGCTCGACGTGGTGGGCCCGTCGGGGCCGAAGTCCGGCCGCGGGTACGCGCTGACGAACGTGCGCCCGGTGACCTGCGTGCCGACGACGTTGAGCACGACGGCCGTCGCGTCCGCCGGGACGCCGGCGCGTCCGGCGACCTGCAGGTCGACCCAGCGACCGCCCGTGACGGCGCCCTTGCGCACGCCCGTGCCGTCGCGGGTGTCGAGCACGCGCGTCGGTGTCACCGGCTCGTACCCGGTCGCGCCGCCGGGTGTGTACCAGCCGTAGACGTCGACGATGACGTCGGTCGTCATGCCCTCGGTCATCAGGAGGATCGACTGGTCCTGCCCGAGCTGCACCGTGGCGAGGTTCGGCTGGTCGACGCCGCGGACGACGTTGAGGTTCGACACCAGCGGGACGGGCGTCTCGAACCCGTTCGTCGCCGGGAAGACGCGCACGTTGCCGTGGCCGTTCGCCCGGGTCGCCGTGAGGGACAGCACCACCGCGGTCGCGTCGGCGGGGACGCCGCCGGCAAGGCTCAGCATGAGCCGCTCGTCGGGCGCGAGGGGTGCCGCCCACCCGGAGTCGTCGGGGACACGCGTGTCGAGGACGCGCACGGGATCGATCGGCGTGAACCGGTCGCCGCCGGCGCCCACGGTGAACCACGTGCGCACCGGCGTCGGCAGCGTCGCGCCCGCGGCGTCCCGGACGCCCGTCACGTCGAGCCGGTAGTGCCCGCCGGGCGCGAGCTCCTGCGCGGGCGTCACGGTGAGGACGCCGACGCGGCCGCCGGTGGTCTCGTACGTCGGCGTCGCCGCGACGGGCGCGCCGGTCAGCGCGTCGGCGAGCCGCACGGTGTCCGGGCCGATCGACGCCGGGTCCAGCGGCCGCTCGAACGTGACGCGCCGGGCCTGCCCGTCCGCGCGGCCGCCGGACGCGTGCGGGACGCCGTCGACGCCCCGCAGCCAGCCCGTCCCCGTCGGCGCGGTGTCGGGCGACGCGGGGTCGCTGACCTGGGCGACGCGCAGGCGGTACGGGTCGGAGGTCGCCGCGCCGTTGCGCTGCCGGACGCCCACGAGCAGCGGGCCGGCCGCCGCGACGGGCACGCGGACGCGTGCCGTGACCTCGTAGCCGACGCCGTCGATCAGGCCCAGGACGCGGCCCGCGCCGTCGCGCACCTCCACGTGCGGGTCCGTCCCGCCGGCGACGTCGACGCGGATCTCGTACCAGCCGCGTCGCGCGTCCACCCGGAACCAGTCGACGTCGCCCTCGGGCGTGAGCGCGCCGCGGGGCTGGAGGGTGGCCGCGTCGGGGCCGAGTGCCGTGGCCGTGTCGACGGAGTCGTTCGTGGCGCCGGCCGGCTCGGCGGGGGCGCGGTCGAGCGGGACGGCGACCGCGGCCCGCCGGGCGTCACCCGCGGTCACGGCCGCCGCCGCGTCGAGGACGCCCGCGCCGTAGTACGGGTCGACGCCCTTGGGCCCGGCGTCCCGCGCGGTGGAGACGAGCCGCTGCTCGACCTCCGCCGGAGTGAGCCTGGGCTCGTGCCCGCGGACCAGCGCGGCGGCGCCCGAGACCAGCGGGGCGGCGAACGACGTGCCGGTGTCCGCCGTGTACCCGCCGCCCGACCAGGGACCGACGATCTGCACGCCCGGGGCAGCGAGCGAGACCCAGTCGCCCGTGGTGCTGAAGGACGTGACGGCACCGGCGTCGTCGGTCGCCGTCACGGCCACGAGGCCGTCGACCTCCGGCGCGTACGCGGCCGGGTAGCCCGGGGCCTCGATGCTCTCGTTGCCGGACGCGGCGACGACGACGGCGCCGGCCGCGACGGCCGACCGGATCGCCGCCAGCAGGACGGGCGACGGGTCCGAGCCGCCGAGCGACAGGTTGATCACGTCCGCGCCGTTCTGCGCGGCCCAGGTGATGCCCTCGGCGATGTCGGAGTCGTACCCCTCGCCGAAGGTGTCGAGCACGCGGACCGGCAGCACCGACGCGTCGTGCGCCGCGCCGACGGCGCCGAGCCGGTTGCCGCCCTGCGCCGCGACCGCGCCCGCGACCAGCGTGCCGTGCCCGTTCATGTCGAAGACGTCGGTGTCGCCCTCCACCAGGTCGATGCCCGGCAGCAGGACGCCGGCCAGGTCCTCGTGGTCGCTGACGCCCGTGTCCACGACCGCCACGACGACGCCCGCGCCCGTGCCCGTCTCCCACGCGCGGGGCAGCCGCACGAGGTCCAGGTACGGCGCGGCGCGCCCGATCAGCGGGTCGTTGGTCCAGCCGGCCGTGCGCCGCACGTGGTCCACCTGGACCTCGGCGACGCGGGGGTCGTCGGCCAGCTCGGCGGCCACGGCCTCGGGGTCCTCGTCGCCCGTCGGGACGGCGACGAAGTCGGTGCCGGGCACCTGGCCGTCCGCACCGCCCGCCACACCGGCGGCGCCGAGCGCCGAGCGCCGCTCGCCGTCCGACGCGCGCTCGGCGAACCGCACGAGCACCTGGTCGGCGGCCCGCGGCGCCTCGGGGGCCGGCGGGGCGAGCTCCTCGAGGTCGCCGCGGTCGCCCACCGGGGCGGCGGGCTCCGCGGTGACGGTGCGGCGCTCCGGTGCGGGCTGCGGGGTCGGGTCCGGTGCGGCGGCCGACGGGCCGGCCGCGAGGGCGGTCGCGACGAGCGCGACCGCGGTGGTGAGGGCGCTGAGACGGCGCACGTGCATGAGGGGGTCCTCGAGGTCGGGGCGGACCCGGTCCCTGCGCACGCGACGAGCCCGGCGCCCCGAGGACCGGACGATGCCGGTCACGCTAGCGCCCGGCGTGACCCCCGACGCCACCCGTCCGGGTGACAGCGCGGGTGGTCCGGCCCCCGGTCAGGACCGGCCCGCGTCAGAGCCCCGTGCGCTGCCAGGCCGCCTCCACGCCCGCCTGCCGGAACCCCAGCGCGACGTTGATGGCGAGCATGTGGTCGTTCTCCTGCGCGTTCCACGTGTGGATGCGTCGCGCCGCCGGCCGCCACGCCGTGAACGCCTCGAGGTTGACGCCCTTGACGAGCATCCCCAGGCGGTGGCCGCGGTGCTCGCGCAGCACCAGCGTGTCCTCCTGGAACGCGAACGGGACCTCCGGGATCGGCACCTGCAGCCACGTGAACGCCGCGAGCCGGCCGGTGGGCACGTGCTCCGCCGCCGTGAGCAGCACGTGCTGCCGCCGCTGCGCCATCCGGTCGAGGAGCGTGCGGACGCGGTCCGCGTCCCATCGGTCCTCCTCGAGCGCCAGCCCGCCGAGCGGCACGTCCGTGCTCATGCGCGTCCACAGCTCGGCGAGGTCGTCGAGGCGGTCCTCGGGCAGCTCGTCGCGCCACGTGTGGGTGCGGTAGTCGGCGCCCGCGTGGGCGCGCGCGGCCGCGAGCAGGGCCGCGCGGTCGTCCGCGGTGGGCAGGTCGCCGGCCGTGCCGGGTGCCGGGTCGTCCTGCAGCTCGAGCACCGAGTAGCGCTCGACCTGCTCGAGCGCGTAGCCGCGGGCGAGCGCGAACCGGACCGCGGGCGCGTCCGCCGGGACGCGTCCGGTGCCCGTCGGCGCGGTGAGGGCGCCCGGGCCGGGCTCCGGCTCGGGGCGCACGCCCGACCACGTGAGGGTGGTGGTCCGGCCGGCGGCGCGCACGTGGTCCTCGGCCGCGGCGAGCAGCGCGGTCCCGACGCCGCGCCCGCGGTGGTCGGGGTGGACGGCGACCTCGAGCTGGGCCGTGTGCGTGTTGGCCGTCAGCGGCAGCAGGGCGCTCGCGTAGCCGACGACGTCGCCCGCGGCCGGGGCGGTGCCGTCCGTGCCGTCGCCCGTGCCGTCGCCCTCCGTCACGGCGACCCACACCGCGACGTCGCGGTACGGGTTCGCCCGCAGCGTGCCGAGCAGCACGGCCGTCGGCGCGTGCAGGTCGGTCCAGCCCCAGCGGTCGAGCTCGACGCGCCGGCCGACCTCGGCGATGCCCGCGTACGCCCACGCGTCCGGGGCGTCGGTGGCGTCGGGGACGGGCGGCGCGGGGACGACGCGCCAGGGGCGAGAGGCGTCGGCGGGGCCGGTGGTGGCGTCGGTGCCGGGGCGTGCGGTGGTGCTCATCCCGTCAGCGTGGCGCGCCCCGGACGCCCGGACGAGCTCTTTTCCCGCCCGTCGTCGGACCCGCCCGTCGCCGGACGTCCCCGTCGTCAGACGTGGGCGGTGATCGTGAACGTGCCCGTGCGCTCCTCGCCGGGCTCGAGCTCGAACACGCCCGTGCCGGGCACACCCCGGGCGTGCAGCGTGAAGCCGTCGTTGACGTTGGTGGCGGGCTCGACCGCGAAGTAGCAGCGCCGCCGGGGCGCGTACAGCACGAGGTGCTGGTACGCCTCGTCCATCGCGACGTCGACGGTCACGCCGTCCTCGACGTAGTCCAGGCGCACCGGCGCGCCGGGCTCCAGGCCGGTGAGCACGTCGTCGACGAAGGCCGTGCCCAGCGGGCGGGGCGTGCGGTAGTCGGCACGCGCCGGCGGCGGCCCCGCCGGGCCCGTCGCCATGGCCGCGGACAGCCGGTAGCCGCCCGCGGCGGGCACGTGCACGACCGGTCCCGGCGTCAGCGGGTACTCCGACGGCGGCGCACCCACCGGCAGCAGCGCGCGCCGCAGGTACGGGTGGTGGCCGAACCCGGCGGGGAACGGCTCGTCGTCGACGTTGCGCACGGTCGTCGTCACCGTGAGCGTCGACGCGTGCAGCGCGTACGTCACCGACGCGACGAACCGCCACGGGAAGTTGACGCCCACGAGCGGCGACGAGTCGAGCCGCAGCGTCACCGCACCGTCGGTGCGCCCGACGACGTCCCACACGGCGTGCCGCGCGGCGCCGTGGATGGCGGTGCCGTCCGCCGCGTTGCGCTGCAGCTGCCACGTGCGGCCGCGGAACGGCAGCACGCCCGCACGGATGCGGTTCGACCACGGCACCATCGGGAAGCTCGCGGTCTTCTCGGGGTCGCCGAGGTGCACCCGCCTGGTCGGCCGGAGCAGGTCGCGCCAGACCCCGTCCGCCGTCCGGATGCGCCCGGCCGCGAGGCACGCACCCGTCGCCGGGAGCACGTCGAGCTCCCACGCGTCGCTGCGCACGGTGAGGACCCGCGGGTCCGGCGGTGCGAGCGGGTGCGGCACGCCGCCGCCCGCCCGCAGCGGCGGGCGGAGCGGCGGCGCGTCGAGCGCGTCGATCGACTCGATGAGCGTCATGGCGTGGCCCCCGGCGACGTGACGTGCGGTGCGGAGCGCGTCAGAGCGTGACGTCGACGCGGACGGTGCTGCCGGCGGGCGCGTACGGCACGAGGTTGCCCTCGACCGGCGTGCCGTCGACCACGAGCCGGCCGCGCGAGCCGCGCGCACCGGAGTTCGTCACCGCGATCTCGTACGTCGCCCCGCGGGCGACGCGCGTGACCGTGAACGACGGGACGTCGGGCCCGATCTGCGGGTCGACGACGAGGCCGTCGTACCCGGGACGGACGCCGAGCAGGTGCTGCGACACCGCGACGAAGTTCCACGCCGCCGTGCCGGTCAGCCACGAGTTCTTGGCCTCGCCGGCGCGCGGCGCCTGCTTGCCGGCGATCATCTGCGCGTACACGTACGGCTCGAGCCGGTGCACGTCGCTGATCTCCTCGCGGTACGCCGGGGTGATCCGCTTGTAGTAGTCGAACGCGCGGTCGCCGCGGCCCAGGACCGTCTCGGCGATGATCACCCAGGGGTTGTTGTGGCAGAAGATGCCGCCGTTCTCCTTGTACCCCGGCGGGTAGGTGGAGACCTCGCCCAGCTCGATCTGGTACGTCGTGTAGGCCGGGTACTGCAGCACCAGCCCGTGCGGCGTGCCGAGCATCTCGCCGACCGAGTCGAGGGCCTGGACGGCGGGCGCCTCGGTGTCGTCCGGACCCTCGCCGACGCCGATGCCCGCCATCACGGCGAAGCCCTGCGGCTCGATCCAGATCTTGCCCTCGGGCTTCGCGTCCGTGCCGATCGGGTTGCCGAAGTAGTCGTAGGCGCGCAGGAACCAGCGGCCGTCCCAGCCGTGGTCGAGCACCGCCTGGCGCACCTCGTCGACGACCTTGCGCGCCTGCGACGCGACCTCGCCGAGTCCCCGCCGCTCGGCCAGGTCCGCGTACTCGGCGCCGTAGAGCACGAACTGCGCGGCGATGAAGACGGACTCCGCCGCCCCGCCGCCCTTGTTCTCCGTGGTCTGGAACGACTCGCCCGGCTCGGTGGAGAAGCAGTTGAGGTTGAGGCAGTCGTTCCAGTCGGCGCGGCCGATGAGCGGCAGGCCGTGCGGGCCGCGGTGCTGCACCGTGAACTCGAACGAGCGCGTGAGGTGCTCGAACAGCGGGACCTCGGAGCCCGGCTCGTTGTCGAACGGCACGGGCTCGTCGAGGATCGACCAGTCGCCCGTCTCCTTGACGTACGCCGCGGTGCCGGCGATCAGCCACAGCGGGTCGTCGTTGAAGCCGGAGCCGATGTCGTTGTTCCCGCGCTTCGTCAGCGGCTGGTACTGGTGGTACGCGGAGCCGTCGGCGAACTGCGTCGACGCGATGTCGATGATCCGCTCGCGCGCACGCTCCGGGACCAGGTGCACGAAGCCCAGCAGGTCCTGGTTGGAGTCGCGGAAGCCCATGCCGCGGCCGATGCCGGTCTCGAAGAACGACGCCGAGCGCGACATGTTGAACGTGACCATGCACTGGTACTGGTTCCAGATGTTGACCATCCGGTCGAGCTTCTCGTCGTCCGAGCGGACCGAGTACGTCGACAGCAGGTCCGTCCAGTACGTGCGCAGCGCCTCGAACGCGGCGTCGGCCTGCTCGGCGGTCGCGAAGCGGCCCAGCAGCGCGTGCGCCTTCTCCTTGTTGACGACCTGGTGGGCGTCGTCCGCCCACTTGGCGTCCTGCGGGTTCTCGAGGTAGCCGAGCACGTAGACGAGGTCGCGGGACTCGCCCGGCGCCAGCGTGACCTTCACCGAGTGCGAGCCGATCGGGTACCAGCCCGACGCGACGGAGTTGCCGGACTCGCCGGCGCGCGGCACCGCGGCCTCGCCGAGGCCGTTGTACGCGCCGACGAACGTGTCGCGGTCGGTGTCGAAGCCGTCCGCGCGCGTGTTGACGCCGAAGACGGCGTAGTGGTCGCGGCGCTCGCGGTACTCGGTCTTGTGGAAGATCGCGGACCCGTGCGGGCCGTCCTGCTCGACCTCGACCTCGCCGATGGAGAGGTTGCGCTGGTAGTTCGTCTGGTCGTCCTGCGCGTTCCACAGGCAGAACTCGACGAAGGAGAAGAGCGAGACCGTCTTCTCGGCGTCGGACGTGTTGGTGACGGTGACCTTCTGCACCTCGGCGTCCTCGCCGAGCGGGACGAAGAACAGCGTCGAGACGCGCAGGCCGCCGCGCTCACCGGTGATCCGGGAGTAGCCGAGGCCGTGCCGCGTCTCGAAGTGGTCGAGCTCCGCCTTCACCGGCAGCCACGACGGGGTCCACACGTCGCCCTGGTCGTGCACGTAGAGGTAGCGGCCGCCCGCGTCGGCGGGGATGTTGTTGTAGCGGTACCGCGTGAGGCGCCGCATCTTGGCGTCGCGGTAGAAGGAGTACCCGCCGGCCTGGTGCGACAGGAGCGAGAAGAAGCGCTCCGACCCCAGGTAGTTGATCCAGGGGTACGGGGTGTGGGGCGTCGTGATGACGTACTCGCGGGCCTCGTCGTCGAAGTGGCCGAACCGCATGGCATGCCTCTCGCGTGCTCCGTCGCACGTGACCGCGGACGCGGGGCGGCACCGGGCGGTGCGCGCCCAGGTCAGCGGCCCTGCTCGGGTACCTGGTCGTGGTCTGTGGTGCTGTGCGGAGTGGTCCCGCCCGCGGTCCCGCACGGGTCGTGGACCGTGCGGTGCGAGAGCGCTCCCACGCCTGCTGCCCGACAGCATAGCCGCCGGTGGCCCGGCCCGGAACGGGTCGGCACCTTTCACCGGTGATGCCGGCGCGGCGGCGTTGCCGCGTCGGCGCGTCGTCCGGACGGGTGACGGAACCCGACGTGGTCGAAGCGCTTGCTGGCCACCCTCCCGCGGGTGCGGCCGTCCCGCACGCGGCCGCGGGCGCGGACGGACGATCCGGGCACCCGCCGGACCACTACCGTGGGCGCGTGCTGCTCTCCGACCGCGACATCCGTGCCGAGCTCGAGCAGGGCCGCGTGGCCCTCGACCCCTACGAGCCCGCGATGATCCAGCCGTCCAGCATCGACGTGCGGCTCGACCGGTACTTCCGGCTGTTCGACAACCACAAGTACCCCGTCATCGACCCGGCCGCGGAGCAGCCCGACCTCACGCGGCTCGTCGAGGCGGCCCCCGGCGAGCCGTTCGTGCTGCACCCCGGCGAGTTCGTGCTGGGGTCGACGTTCGAGCAGGTCACACTGCCGGACGACGTCGCGGCGCGGCTCGAGGGCAAGTCGTCCCTCGGCCGCCTCGGGCTGCTCACGCACTCCACCGCCGGGTTCATCGACCCCGGCTTCTCCGGCCACGTGACGCTCGAGCTGTCCAACGTCGCGACGCTGCCGATCCTGCTGTGGCCCGGCATGAAGATCGGCCAGCTGTGCTTCTTCCGGCTGTCGTCGGCCGCCGAGCAGCCGTACGGCTCGTCCACGTACGGGTCGCGGTACCAGGGGCAGCGCGGGCCTACGGCGTCGCGGTCGTGGCAGGGGTTCCACCGGACGGAGGTCTGACGTGGCCGGCCTTCCCCCGCTGCCGGTGCGCGACCCCGCGCTGGCCGACAAGCACCTCCTCGCCCTCCCCGACGGCGTCGAGCCCGACGAGGTCGAGGTGCTCGCGTCCAGCCGGTTCCGCAACGTGCGGTGGGAGGACGCCGTGCCGGAGGCGCCCGCGCGCACCGGCGTGCTGCCGGCGGTGACCGCCGCGCTGGGCATCCGGGCGGTCGCCGACCGGGCCACGGGGCCGCGCGCCCTGCGGCTCGCACGCCTGTCGTCGCTCGCCGGGCCGTACGCGGTGCGGGTCGAGGACGCCGTGGCGCTCGGGCTGCCCGGCTCCACCAGCACCGTCTGGGTGCTCACCGCCCCGCGCGAGCGCGGCGAGCGTCCCTGGCCCGGCGGCGACCGCGACGGGCTCAAGCGCGCGTTCCCCGACGGGCTGCCCGTGCGCGAGGAGGAGCGGGTGCTGCAGTGGCTGGTCGCGGCCGCGCGGCGGCTCGGCGGCGCGGTGCGCACGCAGACCGGCGCCGTCCTCACGCCCGACCCCGACGCGTCGACCGACCTCACCGTCCTCACCGCCCGGTGGCTCGAGCCCGACGACGTCCTCGCGCTCGTGCAGCGCGTGCAGCCGCGCGCGTACCTGTCCGTCGCGACCCCGGGCTCGTGGGCGGGGCCGGCGTCACGGACCGGGCGCGGGTCCCAGGGCGCCGTCGGCGGCTCGCCGGAGCGCGGCGGCTCCGGCCTGCGCGCGGCGCTCGAGCGCCACGGCGTCGCCGACGAGGAGGAGCGGCACCGCCTCATGGCCGAGGCCGACGCCTACGACGAGCTCATGCTCGCCGCGCCGCCCGCCGCCGAGGCGTTCGGCGTGCTCGTCGACCTGGGCGTCGACGGCATGCTCGCGGTCGAGGTGTCCGCGCACGAGCAGCTGCCGCCGCTGCTCGAGGGCCTCCCGTGGGTCGCCGACGGCGTCGTCGCGTACCGCGTGCGCTGGGAGCCGCGCGAGATCGAGCAGATCGAGCAGGAGCGCCCGACGCTCGAGCACCGCGTGGCACGCAGCCGGTCCGCGCCGCTCGTGTCGGCGGTCGCGCGCGTGCTGCACGCGGAGCTGGGCGGCGAGATCGCCGACGAGGCCGACTTCCTGGTGGACCCGGCGGACCTCTGACGCCGGGCCCCGCGGCCCCGCGGCCCCGCGGCCGCGCGGCCCCGCGGCCCCGCGGCCGCCGGAGCGCCTCCGGCCGTCGTCGAACCGGTCGTCGTGCAGCGGTCCGGTGCGGTGGTGCTGCGCGATGGCCGGGTCGCGGGCCGGGGCAGGGTCGACGGGGCAGGGTCGGTGGGGCAGGGGCGGCGGGGCAGGTCACAGCGGTGGTGGAGCGGGACGGGTGTCCGGGTGGCTGCCCGCTCGGGATGCCGGGTCGCGCGGGCGCAGGTAGACACGACGCATGGGAGCTCTCGTGCGATCTGCAGCGCTCGGCCTGGCGGCCGGCGGACGGGCGGCGGTCGGGGTCGCGGTCCCCGTGCTCGCCGCGACGGAGGGGAGGCGGGGCGTCGGCGCGGCTCTCGCGCGCACGCTCGCGCGGACCGCGCTGGTCGGCGAGACCGTCACGGACAAGCTGCCGGGCCTGCCGAGCCGGCTGGTCCCGCCGATGCTCGTCGGCCGCGTGCTGTCCGGGGCCGGCGGCGCGATCGCCCTCGCGCTCGTCGAGCGGCGCAAGGTGCCCGCCGTGGTGCTCGCAGGCGTGGCCGGTGCCGCCGGCGCGTTCGCCGGTGCGGTGGGCGGCGCGTCGTGGCGCGAGTGGGCGGCCGAGCACGGCCCGTCCTTCCTCAGCGGCCGCGGCGCCGGGTTCGCCGAGGACGCCCTCGTGCTGTCCACCGCCAACAAGCTCGTCGCGACGTCCCGCTGACGCGCCTCCGAGCCGACCACAGCCCCGCCGCCGGCGGCACGACGCACGGCGCCGACGGCCCGGCCGCACGCCGGCCGGGTCGGTCCGGCACCGTGGCCGACCGCCCGTCCGCACGAACCGACGCCCTCGACCACTCACGACAGGAGCCCACCGTGGCCGACCAGTACACGATGACGGACCCGATCGCGCAGTACCCGCAGCCGGAGATCCCCGAGCAGACGCTCGACGGTCCCGGCCTCGACGCCGACCTCACCCCCACCGCCGACCACGGCTTCGACACCTACCGCGGCAGCGGACGGCTCGAGGGCCGCAAGGCGCTCGTCACCGGCGGCGACTCCGGGATCGGACGGGCCGTCGCGGTGGCGTTCGCCCGCGAGGGCGCCGACGTCGTCCTGTCGTACCTGCCCCAGGAGCAGGAGGACGCCGAGGTCGTGCGGCGCCACGTCGAGGAGGCCGGGCGCCGGTGCGTCCTCGCGCCCGGGGACGTCTCGGACGAGCAGGTCGCGCGCGGCCTGGTGCGGACGACCGTCGAGGAGCTCGGCGGCATCGACGTGATCGCGAACATCGCGGGGCGCCAGCAGCACGTCGAGGACCTCGCGGACCTGACGAGCGAGAGCTTCGACCAGACGT
This sequence comes from Cellulomonas pasadenensis, assembly GCF_047229365.1. NCBI lineage: Bacteria > Bacillati > Actinomycetota > Actinomycetes > Micrococcales > Cellulomonadaceae > Cellulomonas > Cellulomonas pasadenensis. The sequence continues at coordinate 19,694 of NZ_JBFTEP010000036.1, forward strand.
TCCGCACCAACGTGCACGCGCTGTTCTGGATCGTGCAGGAGGCGCTGCCGCACCTGCCCAAGGGTGCGTCGATCATCAACACCAGCTCCATCCAGGCGTACCAGCCGTCGCCGAACCTCGTCGACTACGCGACGACGAAGGCCGCGATCAACACGATCTCCAAGGCGCTCGCCGGGCAGCTCGCGCCCAAGGGCATCCGCGTCAACGTGGTCGCACCCGGCCCGGTGTGGACGCCGCTGCAGGCCGCGGGCGGTCAGCCGCCCGAGGCGCTCCCGGAGTTCGGCGAGCAGACGCCCTACGGCCGCGCGGGGCAGCCCGCCGAGCTCGCGCCCGCGTTCGTGTTCCTCGCCTCCCAGGAGTCCAGCTACGTCAGCGGCGCGACGATCGCGGTGACGGGCGGGATGCCGACCCCGTGATCGACGACGCGGCGCTGCCGGACTCGCTGACGGCGGACGACGGCATCCCGGGGTCCGGTCGGCGCGACGCCGACCGGCTCCGGGCTCCGGCGCCGCGTGAGGACGGCTACGTCGCGCTCCGCTCGTACGCGGCGATCGGCGACGGCCGCACCGTCGCGCTGGTCGCCGAGGACGGTCGCATCGACTGGTTCCCGGTGCCCGTGCTCGACGCACGGCCCGTGTTCGCGGCGCTCCTCGACGCCGACCAGGGCGGACGGGTCGAGCTCGCGCCGACCGTCCCGTTCGAGGTGGCGCGCGAGTACGTGCCCGGGACGAACGTGCTGGTGACGCGGTTCGTCACCGACACCGGCGAGGTCCGCGTCACCGACGCGATGACCACCGGCGTCGCGGGGCGGCTGCCGTGGTGCGAGCTGGTGCGCCGCGTCGAGGGCGTGCGCGGCAGCGTCCCGATGGCGTGGCGGGTCGCACCGGGGACGATGCTCGGGATGGCGTCGCCGTGGGTGCGCCGGACGCGGCGCGGGCCGGTCGTCACGGTCGACGGCGTGTCGCTCGTCGTCGCCACGCTGGGGGAGATGACGACGCACGTGGACGACCGCGAGGTCGCGGGCGTGCTCGCGACGGCGCCCGGCTCGCGGCACGTGGTCGGGCTCGCGGGCACGCGGGACGAGCCGGTGTTCGTGCCGGACCCCGAGCTCATGGACGCCGGCATCGAGCGCACCGTGGAGAACTGGCGCGTGTGGACGCGCGAGTTCCACTACGACGGGCCGTGGGCGCAGGCCGTGCAGCGAAGCGCGCTCGCGCTCAAGCTGCTGGTGCACGCGCCGACCGGCTCCATCGCGGCCGCGGGCACCACCGCCCTGCCCGAGTCGTGGGCCGGCGGCAAGAACTGGGACTACCGCTACGCGTGGGTGCGCGACGTCGCGTACGTGGTGGACGCGCTCACGCGGTTCGGCCTGCGCGAGGAGACGCACGCGGCGATGGGCTGGACGCTGCGCACCGTCGCCCGGCACCCGCCGTCGGTCTTCTTCACCCTCGACGGCGAGCTGGCGCACGGCCGTGCCGAGCGCGACGTCCCCGGCTGGCGCGGCATCGGGCCGGTCGTCGACGGCAACCGGGCGTCCCGCCAGCTCCAGCTCGGCACCTACGGCGACCTCATGGGCGTCGTGCGTACCTACGTCGACGCCGGCAACCTGCTCGACGCCGAGACGGGTCGGGTGCTCGCGGGCATCGCCGACCGCGCCTGCGACGCCTGGCGGCAGCCCGACGCGGGCATCTGGGAGCTCACGGACGAGCGCCGGTACACGTCGTCGGCGCTGGGCTGCCGGCACGCGCTGCTGTGCGCGGCGCACCTCGCCGACGAGGGGCACCTGCCCGGCGACGCCGACCGGTGGCGCGCCGAGGCCGACGCCATCGCTGCGTGGGTGCGTGCCGAGTGCTGGTCCGACGCGAAGGGCGCCTACGTCATGCACCCCGGCACGGACGCGCTCGACGCGTCGGTGCTGCTGTTCGTGGAGCAGGAGTTCGACACGCCCGAGCGGCTGGGGTCGACGCTCGACGCCGTCCGCGCCGAGCTGGGCGCCGGGCCGCTGCTGTGGCGGTACTCCGGCATGCAGGACGAGGAGGGCACGTTCGTCGCGTGCGCGTTCTGGGGCGTGCGCGCCGCCGCCCTGCTGGGCCGCGTCGACGAGGCGCGGACGTGGATGGACGGGCTCCTCGAGCACGCCAACGACGTGGGGATCTGGGGCGAGATGATCGACGCCCGCACGGGCGAGTTCCTCGGCAACCTGCCGCAGGCCCTCTCGCACCTGGCGCTCGTGCACGCCGCGCTCGCGGTCGGCGGCGACGACGACGCGCACGTCGTCGACCCCGAGCAGGCCCCGTACCCGCCGCCCGAGGAGCCGCCGGAGCACCCGCAGACCCGCTCGCGGGACCCGTGGCGCTCGGCGGCACCCACCGGCACCTGAGCGCCACGCCCGCGGTGGCCTAGCGTCGGGGCATGGCCTGGCAGACCGTGTCCTCCCGCGTCGTGTACGAGAACCCGTGGATCGTCGTGCGCGAGGACGACGCCCGCGCACCCGACGGCAGCCCGGCGCTGTACGGCTGGGTCGAGCTGCGGCCGTCCGTCTTCGTCGTCGCGCTCACCGACGACGACGAGGTCGTGCTCGTGACGACCGACCGGTACACGACCGGACCGGTGTCCGTGGAGGTCCCCGCCGGCGGCACGGACGGGCAGGAGCCGCTCGTCGCCGCGCAGCGCGAGCTCGCCGAGGAGGCCGGGCTCGTCGCCGCCGAGTGGGTGCACCTCGGTGTCACCGAGGCCCTCAACGGCATCGCCCGCGCGCCCGAGCACGTCTTCGTCGCCCGCGGCCTCGCGCCCGCCGGGGACGCCGCCGCCACCGCCCACGAGCAGGCCCACGAGGGCATCACGCAGGTGCGCACCGTGCCGTTCGCCGAGGTGCTCGAGATGGTCCGCGACGGACGCATCCGCGACGGCGAGACGGTCACCGCGCTCGCGCTCGCGGCTCTCCACCTGGGCCGCCTCGCCTGACCCGCCCCGCCCGCGGCCGCACCCGGACGGCCCACCACGCACCGCACCCGCCCAGTGCGGTACATGCGTCACCACTGCGGTGGTCGCACCACCCGCACTCGCGACGCATCTAACGCACTCGACGAGGCCCCCGCCGAGTGCGGCACCTCCCGCCGAGGGCGGGTGGTGCACCTGCCGCGCTCGGTGCGAGGTACCGCGCTCGGTGGTGCGGGGGGACGGACCGGGGTCAGACGCGCTGGGCGCGTTCCAGGCGCGCGTAGCGGCCGCCCGCCGTCATCAGCTCCTCGTGCCGGCCGACCTCCACCACGTGCCCCGCCTCGAGCACGACGATCCGGTCGGCGTCGCGGATGGTGGAGAGGCGGTGGGCGACCACGAGGGTGGTGCGACCGCGCATCAGCCGCGTGAGGGCGTCGCGCACGAGCGCCTCCGACTCGGGGTCGAGCGCGGACGTCGCCTCGTCGAGCAGCAGCACGCGCGGGTCGCGCACGAGCGCCCGGGCGATGGCGATGCGCTGACGCTGCCCGCCGGACAGCCGTGCGCCGCGCTCGCCCACGACGGTGTCCCACCCGTCGGGCAGGGCGTCGACGATCTCGGCGGCGTTGGCGTCCTCGAGGGCGGCCCGCACCCGTGCGTCGTCCACGTGCCCGAGCCCGTAGGTGACGTTGTCGCGGATCGACCCCTCGAAGAGCACCGACTCCTGCGGCACCACGGACACGTGCCGGCGGAACGTGCGCAGGTCGAGCGTGGCGGCGTCGACGCCGTCGAGCAGCAGCCGGCCCGACGTCGGCCGCAGGAACCCGAGCGCGAGGTTGAGCACGGTGGACTTGCCGGACCCGGACGGCCCGACGAACGCGACGGTCTCGCCCGGGCGCACGTCGAGGTCGATGCCGTCGAGGGCGTGCGCGTCGGCGTCGGGGTACCGGAAGTGCACGGTGTCGAACGTGAGCCGGCCCTCGACCGCGCGCACGGCGGCCTTGCCGGCGTTCTGCTCGACGTCGGGCTCGGCGAGCACCTCGGCGATCGAGCGCACCGACTCGGTGCCGCGCGCGGCGACCGGCAGCAGCATGAGCAGCTGCGTCACGCCGCCGGTGATGAGCGCGAAGTTCGACGACAGCAGCACCACCTGCCCCGCCGTGACGGGGAACCACCCGGTGAGCGCGGCCGCCGCGGCGAGCACGAGGCAGCCGACGCCGAGGAGCTGCAGCCCCACCCAGGACAGCGACGCGAACCGCCCGTTGAGGACGTCCAGCTCGTACCCGGACGTGCGCACGCCCTCCGCGCCCTCGGCGACGCGTTCCTGCGCCGTGGCCTCGAGCCCGTGCGCGCGGGTGATCGGCATGAGCGTCGCCATCTCGCCGACGCGCGCGGAGAACCGCTCGACCTGCTTGCGGAACGCCTCGTTGCGCTCGCGCGAGCGGCGCGCGAGCCCGTACCGCAGCAGCACGGCGAGCGGGATGGTCAGCGCGTACACGGGCAGGAACTGCGGCACCGACGTCGCGGTCGTGACGACGGCACCCATGACGACCATCGACGAGGACAGCAGCGGGTGCGTGACCTGCTGCAGCATCAGCTCGACGTTCTCGACGTCGCGCACGACCTTGGTCTGCACGATCGACGCGGACATGCGCGTGTGGAAGCCGATGGACAGGCTCTGCAGCCGCGCGGCGAGCGCGTTGCGCAGGTCGGCGCCGATCTGCCGGACCGCACCCATGAACAGCTTCGTGTACATGACGTGGTTCGGGTAGTTCTGCAGCAGCGCGACGAAGGCGACCGCCGCCCAGACGCCGAGCTCACGCAGCGACCCGCGGGCGACGACGACGTCGATGACGCGCGCCGTGATGAACGGCATGAGCCACAGCGGCGTGTCCTTGAGCGCGAAGAAGAACACCGCCGCGCCGACGCGACGGCGGTGCATGCGCAGGAGGCGGAGGACGGACCGGACGGGGTGCTGCCCGTCGACGTCGACGGGGGTTCGCCGCGAGGCGGGGGAGGTCACCGGCCCATCCTCACCCGCGTCCGGCCGCATGGAAAGCGCAGTCCGCCATCCGGGGGCGCCGCCACCCGTGCGTCACCTCGACGCCCCTCCGGCACCCCGCCGTCGACCGCGGTCCATGCGTCACGAGTGCGGTGGTGGCAACACCCGCACTCGATGCGCATCTACCGCGCTCGGCGTGGCGGTGGGCGTCAGCGGCGCCCGTCCGGCCCCGGCGGGGGCGGGGCGGTCGAGTCGCGCACCACGAGGGACGTGGCGAGCTCGATGTGGTGCGCGTCGGGCAGGCGGCCCTCGTCCATGCCGAGGACCGTGCGCAGGGCGACCCGGCCGATGTCCTGCAGCGGCTGGTGCACGCAGGTCAGCGGCGGGTTCGTCCAGGCGGCGAGGTACGTGTCGTCGTACCCGACGACCGACAGGTCCCGCGGGACGGCGAGCCCGAGCCGGCGGGCGGCCTCGAGCACGCCGAGCGCCTGGACGTCGCTGCTCGCGAGCACGGCGGTGGGTCGGTCGGGCAGGCGCAGCATGGCGTCGGCGGCGTGCAGGGCGGCGTCCCGGTCGAAGGCGACGTGCCGCACGAGGTCCGGGTCGGGCGTCAGGCCGGCGCGCTGGTACGCGGAGCGGAAGCCGTCGACGCGCGCGACGGCGCTGATGGACGCCTCCGGGCCGCCGACCACGCCGATCCGCGTGTGACCGAGGCCCAGCAGGTGCTCGGTCGCCGTGCGGCCGCCGGACCAGTTGGTCGAGCCGACGGAGACCAGCTCGGGCGTCGTCAGGTGCAGCGGGTCGACGACGACGACGGGCACCCGCGCCCGGGCGATGCTCGCGTACGTCGTCCCCGTGACCTGCGCGGTGACGACGATGGCGCCGGTGCGCCGGGCGGTGACCAGGCGGCGGGTCCAGCTCGACGCGGGCTCCGGGCGGTCGCCGCCGCGCACGCGCGAGACGGTGACGTCGACGTCGACCTCCTCGGCGGCGAGCGTGACGCCGCGCAGCACCTCCATCGCGTACGGGCTGTCCAGCACGTCGACGAGGAACTCGACCGTGCGGCGGCCGTCCGCGCGGCGGGCGCCCGGCGTGCGGTACCCGAGCTCGGCGACGGCGGTCTCGACGCGGGCGCGCGTGGCGGGGGCGACGTCGGTGTGCCGGTTGAGCACCTTGGACGCGGTCGCGATGGACACGCCGGCGCGGTCGGCGACGGCGGTGAGCGTCGGGCGCGGCCCGGTTGCCGGCATGGCGGTGCCCCTTCCTGTCGGCGCGACGGTAGTCCCGGCGCGTCGAAAACTTCAAACCCGCGACGGGCCCGGGCGTCGCCTCTCGGGTGCGCTCGTCGCCCGTTGACACCGGTGCGAGCCGAAAACTACCGTCCGATGGACGCCGAACCGGGCGAAAAGTTTTCGACGACGAGAACGGAAGAGGCCCGTCCGCATGAGCATCCCCGCCCCCCGCCCGACCAGCCAGGAGTGGCCGATCGCCGCCGCGATGCTGCCGTTCCCCGCCTCGCAGGACGCCCCGGCGGACACCTGGGTCGACCACCTCGCGGAGGTGGCGTACGAGGGCTTCACCGAGGTCGACCTCACGGACTCGTGGGTCCGGCCCGGCGATCTCGCGCCGTCGCGGCGCGCCGAGCTGGGCGACGCCGTCGCCGCGGTCGGCCTCGACCCCGTCGCGCTGTCGGCGATCCGCCGCTCCGTCATCGACCCGGCGACGGGCGAGGACAACCTCGCGTACTCGCACCGCACGATCGACGCCGCCGCGGCCCTCGGCTGCCGCGTCGTCAGCGTCGGCCTGCACCGCCCGCTGCTGCCCGCGCAGCGCGACGCCTTCTGGTTCTGGACCGAGCAGGGGCCCGTCGACGAGCGCGACGACGACACGTGGGCGCTGGCCGTCACGCGCCTGCGCGAGCTCGGCCGGCACGCCCGCGAGGTCGGCCTCGTGCTCTCGCTCGAGATGTACGAGGACACGCTGCTCGGCACCGCCGAGTCGGCCGTGCGCCTGGTGCACGACATCGGCGACGACGCGGTCGGCCTCAACCCCGACCTGGGCAACCTGTTCCGCCTGCACCGCCGCATCGAGAACTTCCAGTCGGCGGTCGAGGCGTGCCTGCCCGTGTCGAACTACTGGCACGTCAAGAGCTACCTGCGCGACGAGGACCGCGCCGCCGGCACCGTCGTCGCGCTGCCGGCCCCCATGGAGATGGGCTCGGTCAGCTACCGCACGGCCGTCCGCACCGCCCTCGAGGCGGGGTACACCGGCCCGTTCTGCGTCGAGCACTACGGCGGCGACGGCCTGTCGGTCGCCGCGCGCAACGCGCGGTACCTCCGCCGCATGCTGGCGGTCGCCACGGGCGAGGCGCGCGCGTCGGTGCTCGACGGGCGCGGCGCGACGGCGGGCGCCCGGTGAGCGCCCGCGTCGCGGTCCTCGGCCTCGGCGCCATGGGGCTGCCCATGGCGACGACGCTCGCCCGCACCTTCGACGTCGTCGGGTTCGACGTCGCACCCGCGCGGGTCGCGCTCGCCGTCGAGGCGGGGGCGACCGCCGCCGCGTCGGTCGCCGACGCCTGCACGGGCACCGACGTCGTCGTCGTCGGCGTGCGGGACGGCGCGCAGCTGGACGCGCTCGCGCTCGGCCCGGGCGGGCTCGCCGAGTCGCTGCCGGCCGGCGCCGTCGTCGTCGTGACGTCGACCGTGGGGGAGGAGGCCGTCCGCGCCGTCGCCGACGCGCTCGCCGCGCGCGGCATCCGCACCGTCGACGCGCCCGTCTCCGGCGGGCCCGTGCGTGCCGGCGCCGGCGACCTGCTGGTCATGGTCGGCGCGGACGACGACGCCCTCGCGGCCGCCCGTCCCGTCCTCGACGCCCTCGCGTCGTCGCTCACCGTGGTCGGCGGCATCGGCGCCGGCCAGCAGCTCAAGACCGTCAACCAGCTGCTGTGCGGCATCCACACCGCCGCCGCGGCCGAGGCGCTGGCGCTCGCGCACCGCCTCGGCCTCGACCTCGACGCGTGCGTCGCGGTGCTGTCGCAGGGCGCCGCCGCCTCGTTCATGCTCGCCGACCGCGGCCCGCGCATCGCCGCCCGGCTGCGCGGCGAGGAGCCGCCGCTGCGCTCCCGGCTCGACGTCATCGGCAAGGACATGGGCATCGTCGGCGACCTGACGCGCCGGCTCAAGGTCGCGACGCCCGTCGCGGCGGCCGCCGAGCAGCTCTACCGCACCGTGTCCGCGGCCGGCCACGACGCCGACGACGACTCGGTCGTCGCGACGCTCCTCACCGGTGAGCAGACGTGGTGAGCCCGCTCGCCGACGACCCGGCACGGTTCGTCGAGGACGCCCTCGACGGGTTCGTCGACCTGTACGGCGACCAGGTGCGGCGCGTCCCGGGCGGGGTGGTGCGCGCCGTGGCCGCGCCGCGGGCCGAGGTCGCGGTCGTGGTCGGCGGCGGGTCGGGGCACTACCCGGCGTTCTGCGGGGTCGTCGGGCCGGGTCTCGCGCACGGCGCCGTCGTCGGCAACGTCTTCACGTCGCCGTCGACCGCCGACGCCGTCTCGGTGGCCGCCGCGGCCGCCGGCGACGCGGGCGTGCTCCTGCTCACCGGCAACTACGCCGGCGACGTCATGAACTTCACGCTCGCGCGCGACGAGCTGCGCCGCCGCGGCGTCCCGGCGCACTTCCTCGTCGTGACGGACGACGTCGCCTCCGCACCCGCCGACGAGGTCGAGCGCCGGCGCGGCATCGCCGGCGACCTCGTCGTGTTCAAGGCCGCCGGCGCCGCCGCGGCCGCGGGCGGGTCGCTCGACGACGTCGTCGCCGCCGCGACCCTCGCCAACGACCGCACGCGCACGCTCGGCGTCGCGTTCGACGGCTGCACGCTGCCCGGCGCGTCCACGCCGCTGTTCACCGTGCCGGACGGCGTCGTCGGCCTCGGGGTCGGGATCCACGGCGAGCCGGGCATCGGGGAGGTGCCGGCCTGCACCGCGGGCGAGCTCGCGACGCTGCTGGTCGACCGGCTGCTCGAGGAGCGGCCGGCCGACGCCGGCCCGCGGGTCGCGGCGCTGGTCAACGGGCTCGGGCGCACCAAGTACGAGGAGCTGTTCGTGCTGTGGCGCGCCGTGCGGGCGCGGCTCGACGCCGCGGGCCTCGAGGTCGTGCGGCCCGAGGTCGGCGAGCTGGTGACCAGCCTCGACATGGCCGGGTGCTCCCTCACGCTCGTGTGGCTGGACGACGCGCTCGAGCGGCTGTGGTGCGCGCCGGCGCGCACGCCCGCGTTCCGGCGCGACGGCGACGCGGCGGGGGCGGGGGCTGCCGGTGGGCGGTCGGCGGCGGGGGCGGTGGCGAGGGCGTCGGACGGGCCGTCGGTCGGGGGGCCGACGGCCGCCGGGCCGCCCGCTCCCCGTCCGTCCGAGGCAGGTGCGTCCGTGGCAGGTGCGTCCGTCGCCGGCGCGTCCGCGACGTCCGCCGGGACGCAGCCCGCCGCGCCGGCCGTCGTCGACGACCGCGACGCCGCCGAGGCGCCCGCCGTCGTCGCGGCGCTGACCGGGGCCTGGCTCGTATACACATCTACGAGCCCACGAGACTCTTACGCCGATCGCGGATGGCGTCGTAGGGGTGCAGCGGGGGGGGGGGGGGGGGGGGGGGGGGGGGGG
>NZ_JBFTEP010000037.1:0-28996 GCF_047229365.1 Cellulomonas pasadenensis
GCCCCGGACGGCGGTCCCGACGACGGCGCGGCCGGCGGCGGGTCCTCCGGCGGCGCGGACGGCGCGCTCGCCTCGGTGGACGACGTGCCGGTCGGCGGCGCCCTGTCGGTCGAGGGTCCCGGCGGCACGCCGGTGCTGCTGACGCAGCCGACCGAGGGGACGATCGTCGGATTGTCGGCGGTCTGCACGCACCAGGGCTGCACGGTCGTCCCCGGCGACGACGCGCTCGAGTGCCCGTGCCACCGCTCGGTGTTCACGCTCGAGGGCGAGCCGGTGTCCGGGCCGGCGACGGAGCCGCTGCCGCCGTTCGCGGTGACCGTCGGCGACGACGGCCGGATCGTCGCCGGTGCCTGAGCGCGCCGCGGACGGCGTGCCGCCGACGCCGGCGCGGGCGGGTGCGCGCCGGCCGGTCGCGTGGGTGCCGCGCGTGCTCGCGGCCGCCGCGGTCGCCGTGTCGGGCGTCGTGCACCTGTACCTGTGGCGGCTGGGCTACTTCGAGGGCATGTGGCTGCGGCCGCTGTTCCTCGTGCAGGGCGTCGGCGGCGTGGTGCTGGCCGCGCTCCTGCTGGTGTGGCGCGGCGCGTGGCCGCTGGTCGGCGCGGTCGCGTACGGCGCGGCGACCCTCGGCGGCTTCGTCGTCGCGACGACGCCCGTCGGCCTCGGCGGCGTGCGGGCACGCTGGGAGGGCTGGCCGGAGTGGGTCTCGGCGGCGACGGAGCTGCTCGCGATCGCCGCCGGCCTCTGGGCCCTCACCGCCGAGCGCCGCCGCCCCTGACGCGCGGGCTCAGCCTGGGCTCAGCCCCAGACCAGGGCCTGGGCCGGGTCGGCCAGGACCGCCGCCACGTCGGCGAGGACGCGCGCGCCGAGCTCGCCGTCGACGAGCCGGTGGTCGAAGCTCAGCGCCAGCTGCGTGACGTGCCGCGGCTTCACCTTGCCCTTGTGCACCCACGGCTGCTGCCGGATCGCGCCGAAGGCCAGTATCGCCGCCTCGCCCGGGTTGAGGATCGGCGTGCCGGTGTCGATGCCGAACACCCCGACGTTCGTGATGGTGATCGTCCCGTCGGACATGTCGCCGGGTGACGTGCGGCCGGCGCGGGCGGTCGCCGTCAGCTCGCCGAGCCCGCGCGCGAGCCCGAGCAGGTCGAGCCGGTGCGCGTCCTTGATGTTCGGCACGACGAGCCCGCGGGGCGTCGCCGCCGCGATCCCGAGGTTCACGTAGTGCTTGTAGACGATCTCCTGCGCGGCGTCGTCCCAGGACGCGTTGACCTCCGGGTGCCGGTCGACCGCGAGCAGCAGCGCCTTCGCGGCGATCAGCAGCGGCGTCACGCGCACGTCGGCGAACTCGCGGTCGCCGCGCAGCCGCTCGACGAGCTTCATCGTCCGCGTCACGTCGACCGTGTGGAAGACGGTGACGTGCGGGGCGGTGAACGCGCTCGACACCATCGCCTCGGCCGTGCGCTTGCGCACCGACCGGACGGGCACGCGGGTCTGCCGGGCGTCGGGCGTGACGGAGCCGCTGGCGAGCCACGGCTGGTCGTCGCCCGGGTAGGTGGCGAGGGTGCGGGCCTCGGCGCGCGCGGAGTGCGCGAGCACGTCCTCGCGCGTGACGATGCCGCCGGGGCCGGTCGCGTGCACGCCGTCGAGGTCGACGCCGAGGTCGCGCGCGAGCTTGCGCACGGGCGGCTTCGCGAGCGCGTGCCGGCGCACGGCCGTGTCGGTGGCCGTGGTGGTCGCGGGGGCCTCGCGCGTGCCCGCGGCGGGAGGCGTCGGGGCGGGAGGCGTCGGGGCGGGGTCCATGGGGGTGGACGAGGTCGCAGGCCCGGCCGGACGCGCAGCACCACCCCCGGGTGCGGCGGCGGTGCGCGACCGGCGGCGCGACCCGCCGTCGGCGACGCCGTAGCCGACGAGCACGGCGCCCGAGCCCTCGTCCGCGGGTGCGCCGCCGGCCGGTGCCGTCGTGCGCTCCTCCCGCGCCGCACCGACCTCGTCGGCGCCGCCGGGCTCCTCCGACGACCGGCTCGGGTGCGGGTGCTGCGCGCGGGGCCCGCCGTGGCCGGCGCCCGGCGCGGCGTCGCCCGAGCCGGCGCCCGTCGGGCTCGCCGGCGCGGCGCCGCCCGGGTCGGTGTCGACCTCGATGATCGGCGTCCCGACCTCGACGGTCGCGCCCTCCTCGACGAGGATCCGCGTGACCACGCCGGTCCACGGCGACGGCAGGTCGACGAGCGACTTCGCGGTCTCGATCTCCACGATCGTCTGGTTGACCTCGACCGCGTCGCCGACGGCGACGTGCCACGTGACGATGTCCGCCTCGGTGAGGCCCTCGCCCGCGTCGGGCAGGGGGAACTGCTGGTACGTCGGCACCGGTGCTCCTGTGTGCGGTGGGGCGCTCAGAACGCGAGCGCGCGGTCGACGGCGTCGAGCAGCCGGTCCAGGCCGGGCAGGTAGTCGTGCTCGACCTTCGCCACCGGGTACGGCGCGTGGAACCCGCCGACGCGCAGCACGGGGGCCTCGAGGTGGAAGAAGCAGGCCTCGGTGATGCGCGCGGCGACCTCGGCGCCCGTGCCGTAGAGCACGGGGGCCTCGTGGACGACGACGCAGCGGCCCGTGCGCGCGACGGACGCGGCGACGGTGTCGGTGTCGAGCGGCGACAGCGTGCGCAGGTCGATCACCTCGAGGCTGCGGCCCTCGGCGGCGGCGGCCTCGGCGGCCCTCAGCGCGGTCGCGACCGTGGGGCCGTAGGCGACCACGGTCACGTCGGTGCCGGGCCGCACGACGCGCGCGTGGTCGAGGTCGGCACCCGCCGGGGCACCGTGCGCGGCGGGCAGGGCCGCGTCGAGGTCGACGTCGCCCTTCTCCCAGTAGCGGCCCTTGGGCTCGAGGAAGATGACGGGGTCGGGCGAGGCGATGGCCTGCTGGATCATCGTGAAGCCCTCGGCCGGCGTCGACGGGGACACGACGCGCAGGCCGGCGGTGTGCGCGAACAGCACCTCGGGCGACTCGCTGTGGTGCTCCACGGCGCCGATGCCGCCGCCGAACGGGATGCGGATGACGACGGGCAGGCGCAGGCGGCCCTGCGAGCGGTAGTGCATCTTCGCGAGCTGCGTCGTGATCTGGTCGAACGCGGGGAACACGAACCCGTCGAACTGGATCTCGCACACCGGGCGGTACCCGCGCAGCGCGAGGCCGATCGCCGTGCCGACGATGCCGGACTCGGCGAGGGGCGTGTCGACGACGCGGTCGCCGCCGAACTCGGCGTGCAGGCCGTCGGTGACGCGGAAGACGCCGCCGAGCGGGCCGATGTCCTCGCCCATGAGCAGGACCTTCGGGTCGTTCGCCAGGGCGCGGCGCAGGCCGAGGTTGATCGCCTTCGCGAACGGCAGGCGCTGGGTCCCCGTCGGGAAGGGGGGCACCGGGGGCGCCGCCGGGGCGCTGGTGCTGGTGCTGGTGCGCTCGCTCGTGACCGTCATCGGTGCCCCCCTGCCTCGGTGCCGTCGTGCTGGGCGTAGGACTGCTCGTACTCGGTGAACCACGCGCGCTCGGCGTCCACCACGGAGTGCGGCGTCGCGTACACGTGGGCGAACATGCTCTCGCTGCTCGGGCGGCCCATCCCGCGCACGGTCGTGCGGATGTGCTCGCCGAACGCGTCGGCCTCGCCGGCGAGCTCGGCCTGGAAGACCTCCGGCAGCTCGCCGGTCGCCTGCAGGTGGCGGCGCAGGCGGTCGACCGGGTCGCGGCGCCGCCAGTGCTCCTCCTGCTCGCGCGGGCGGTAGCGGGTCGGGTCGTCCGACGTCGTGTGCGCGCCCATGCGGTAGGTGAACGCCTCGACGAACGTCGGCCCGCCGCCGCTGCGCGCGCGCTCGAGCGCCTGGCGCGTCACGGCGTAGGTGGCGACGACGTCGTTGCCGTCCACCCGCACGGACGGGATGCCGAACCCGGGCGCGCGGTCGGCGAGCGGCACGCGGGCCTGCTTCGTCGTCGGCTCGGAGATGGCCCACTGGTTGTTCTGGCAGAACAGGACGACGGGGGCCTGGTTGACCGAGGCGAACACGAGCGCCTCGCTGACGTCGCCCTGCGCCGTCGCTCCGTCGCCGAAGTACGTGACGACGGCCGTGTCGCGCGTCGGGTCGCCCGTGCCGACGAGGCCGTCGCGCTGCACACCCATCGCGTAGCCGGTCGCGTGCAGCGTGTGCGAGCCGATGACCAGCGTGAACAGGTGGAAGTTGTGGTCGGCCGGGTCCCAGCCGCCGTGGTCGACGCCGCGGAACAGGCGGAGCAGGTCGGTCATCTCGAGGCCGCGGGCCTGCGCGACGCCGTGCTCGCGGTAGCTGGGGAAGACGTGGTCCTGCGGGGCGAGCGCGTGGCCGGAGCCGGTCTGCGCGGCCTCCTGGCCGAGGCACTGCGCGTACAGCGCGAGCTCGCCCTGGCGCTGCAGCGACGTCGCCTCGGTGTCGAAGCGGCGGGTGAGCACCATGTCGCGGTACATCGCGCGGAGCCGGTCGGGGGTGAGGTCGGCGGCCCACGCGTCGTACTCGGGGTGGGCCACGCGCTCGCCCGCGGGCGTGAGCAGCTGGACGAGACCGTCGTCGGTCAGGGGTCCGGTCGGGCTCACGGGCCCTCCTTCGCCTCGGGGACTGCGAACCTACGTCAGCGTAGGCTACGGAACCGTAGGTTCGGAGGGGAGGCGCCGACAAGGGTCCGCCGCACCGTTTGTCGGATCCCCACACCGGTCCCTCGGCGCCGCGGGAGACCGCCGCGGCGGGCGTCAGCGCGGGGCGTGCTCCGCGGCGACCTCGAGGAAGAGGTCGGTCGCCTCCTTCTCCCCCACGCTCACGCGGACGCCGTCGCCCGCGAACGGGCGGACCAGGACACCGGCGCGCGTGCACCGGTCCGCGAAGGTGACCGCGTGGTCGCCGAGCGGCAGCCAGACGAAGTTCGCCTGCGAGTCCGGCACCGTCCACCCCTGCGCGCGCAGCGCCTCGAGCACGCGCGCGCGCTCGACCACGAGGGCGTCGACGCGGGCCAGGAGCTCGCCCTCCGCGCGCAGCGAGGCCAGCGCGGCCAGCTGCGCGACGTGCGAGACGCCGAACGGCGTGGACGCCGCGCGGATGCCCGTCGCGAGGCGCGGGCGCGCCACCGCGTACCCGACGCGCAGGCCGGCGAGCCCGTACGCCTTGGAGAACGTGCGCAGCACCACGACGTTCGGGTGCTCGGCGAACAGCGCGAGCGCGTCCGGCGCCTGCGGGTCGCGGACGAACTCGACGTACGCCTCGTCCAGCACGACGAGCACGTCGCGGGGCACTGCCGCGAGGAACGCGCGCAGCTCGTCGTCGCGGACCGCGGGGCCCGTCGGGTTGTTGGGCGTGCACACCAGCACGACCTTGGTGCGCTTGGTGACGGCGGCCGCCATGGCCGGCAGGTCGAGCCGCCCGTCGGCACCGACCGGCACCCGGACGCCGTGCGCGTGGGCCAGCTCGATCGCGATCGGGTACGCCTCGAACGAGCGCCACGGCAGGACGACCTCGTCGCCCGCCTCGCAGACCGCCGTCAGCACGTGCCCCAGCACTGCGACCGACCCGGTCCCCGCGACGACGGACTCCTGCGCCACCCCGAGCCGCTCGGCCAGCGTCGCGGTCAGCTCGGTCGCGTACATGTCCGGGTACCGGTTGACGTCGACCGCGGCGTCCGCGATCGCCGCCACCACCGACGGCAGCGGCGGGTACGGGTTCTCGTTCGACGACAGCTTGTACGCCGCCGCACCCACGGGCACGCGCGCGCCCGGGACGTACGCGGGCAGGTCGGCGAGGGCCTTGCGGAGGGGGACGCGACTCACCCGCCCAGCATGCCACCGGCCCGCGGTGGCAGGATCGCCGCATGGGATTCGTCGTGCGCGTCCTCATCAACGGTGTCGCGATCTGGCTCGCGACCCTCCTGCTGCCGGGCCTCGAGGTCCTCGGCGGCGGCTCCACGGCGGGCCGGATCGGTGTGATCCTGCTCGTGGCGCTCGTGTTCGGCCTGGTCAACGCGATCGTGAAGCCGATCGTCGCCCTGATCTCGCTGCCGCTGTACATCCTCACGCTCGGCCTGTTCACGCTCGTCGTGAACGCGCTCATGCTCATGCTCACCGCGTGGATCACCGAGCGCGCCGACTGGGGGCTGCGCGTCGACAACTTCGGCACCGCCGTGGTCGGGGCGCTCATCGTGTCCGTCGTCAGCGTCGTGCTCTCAGCGGTCACGAAGCGCGACTGACGTCGGCCGGCGCGGGCAGCGCCGGCGGAGCGAGCAGGGGCGGCGGGGCGAGCAGGGGCGGCGGTCCGAGCACGCGTGCCGGTCCGAGCACGGGTGGCGGTCCCAGCACGGCTGCGCGGCCGGGCGCGGGTGCCGGTCCGAGCGCGGGCACGGGCGCCGGGGCCGGTCCCGGCACGAGCGGTGCCGGTGCCGGCGTCGTCGCCACCCACTGCGTCGTCGTCGCACGCCCGCCGGACGCCCCGCCGAGCACGTCCGCGAGCGCACGCCGCACCCGGTCGTGCACCGGGGCGTCGGCGAGCGCCAGGTCCGCCGCCTGCGCCGTGCGCACGTACCCGTGCACGCCGTGCGCGGCGAACGGCACCTCCGGCCGGCTCCGGCCGTCGACGACCACGAGGTCCGCGCCGCCGCGGCGGGTGTCGGGCTCGCCGTCGAGCGACGGGACGCCGTCCTTGTCGTCGACGAGCGCGACGTGCGCGACACCCGGGGGCAGGGCCCGCGGCACGTCGGGCGAGCCGGCGGTGACGACGGCGCGCACCGCGTAGGTGCCGGTGGCCGCGACGGTCGCCGCGACCATGCCGCCCTGCGAGTGCCCGACCAGCAGCACCGGCTCGTCACGCCCGACGCCCGCACCGGCCATCGCGGCGAGCACCGCCTGCGACATCGCGTCCGGCTGGCCCGCGACCAGGTGCGCGTTCGTGCCGTTGTGCGTCGGCGACCGGCCGGTCAGGCCGGCGGACTGCGTGCCGGGGACCGCCACGACCCACGACGCCGTGCCGTCCGCCCGCGGGAGGCGCTGCACCGTGATCGTGGCCTGCGGGACGTCGGTCCGGCCGTGCCCGTACGACGCCACGACGAGGTCGACGGCGTCGCCGAGGTCGCGGACGCGGCGGTGCAGGAGCGGCCCCACGAGGGGCACCACGACGGGTGGACGCGCCGGGAACCAGCCCCCGGCCAGGCCCGCCAGGTCGTGCACCGGCCGCCCGCCGCGCAGCCACGGCGGCAGGCCGGCGGCGAGCGCGCCCGCCAGGAACGCGACGGCGTCCGCCGTGCCGGGGCCGTCGAGCAGGCGCGCCGGCACGGACCGCAGCCCCTCGAGCGTCGCCTCGACCGGCGGCCGGCCGCCCTGCGTGCGCAGCAGCACGTGGCGGACCCAGTCCCGCAGCACCTGGTCGAGCACCCACACGGTGCCGGTCGACAGCAGCAGCGGCACCGCGGCGGGCCCGGCCGCGGCGACCACCCCGCCGGCGACGCCGAGCCCGGACCGCGCCGCCCGGGCGGCGCCGGACTCCGCGCCCGCATAGGTCTGCGCGGCGCGCAGCAGGCCGTCGGCGAGCGTGCGGAGGTCGTCCGCCAGCCGGTGCGGCGCGTACCAGGCCGTGCGCACGTCCCGCAGCGCGTGGTCGAGGGCGGCCGTCTCCGGCGAGCCCGGCAGCGTCGCGACCTCGTAGGTCGCGGTCGCGAGGTCCGTCGCGGCGCCGTCGAGCCGCTCGGCGGCGGCCCGCAACCGCGCCGCTGCGGCGGCCAGGCCGTCCGGGTCCACGGCGGTGGTGCCGGTCGATGTGACGTGGACGACCGTGCCGTCGGCGCGCGGGAGCACCGTGCCGTCGGCGCGCGAGAACCCCGTGCCGTCGGCGCGCGAGAACCCCGTGCCGTCGGCGCGCGTCACCGCGCACCGCCCGGGTACGCGCGCGTGACGTCGCGGCACACCGCCGCCTCGCGCGCCGCGACGACGTACGCGCCGACGTCGTCGAGCGCCGCCGTGGCGGCCCGCACGGCGTGCTCGAGGTCCTCGCGGCGGTGTGCCGCGGCATCGGCCGCGGGGCCCCGCCACCACAGGTCGTCGAGGACCGCGAGAGCGGTGCGGGTCGCGTCGACGTCCGCACGCGCCGCGTCGACGAGCGCCTGGATGCGCGAGGTGGCCATGCCGCGACGCTAGGCGGGCGCCGGCCCCGCGCGGCCGTTGGGCGGTCGCCCCTGCGGACGGCAGCGACCGGACGCGGGGCTGTGGTCGGGCGGACGCACGGCGTGGCACGTCGACCGTCCGGCGCACGCACGGCGTGGCACCGCAGTCGTCCGGCGTCCCGGCGCGACGCGCAGCCGACCCCCGTCGCGGCGCCGGCGCCTCAGTCCGTCGCCACCTCCCGGCGCCACCACGGCTCCTCGGGGCGCACCAGCACCACGGCCGCCACGAGCGCGGCGGCGACCGCACCGGCGACCCGCCACACGTCCCCGCCCGTGGCACCGCCCGCGACGGCCGTCGCGACGAGCGCCAGCACCTGCGCCCCCGCCTGCGCGACGAGCGCCGCCGGTGCGGCGTCGCGCAGCACCGCGAGCTCGACGCGCGTGCGCCACCCGGTCCGCGCCGCGAGCGCCGTCAGCCACAGCAGCGCGTGCAGCAGCAGCACGAGCGACGCGAGCCGCCAGGCCTCCGGCGGCCCGACGACGAGCACGCGCGCGCCGACGCCGAGCACGAGCAGCGCCGCAGCGGGCGACCACGGCCACACCGCCGGCGCGACGCCCACGAGCGCGAGGAGCATCACCCCGGCGCCCACCGCGGCCTCCGCCTCGGGGCCCGCCCCGACGTCCGGCTCCGCCGCACCGGGACCGCCCAGCGCGACCAGCACGGCGACGACGCCGACGGCCGCGAGCACGCCGCGCAGCACGACGGCGTGCACGGCGGGGCCGGTGCGCACCACCACGTGCGGTGCGGTCGGGCGCGCGTCGGCGCCGGGACGCCGCAGGGCGACGACCCGGCGCACCCGGTCGGCGGCACGCCGCACCTGCTCGAGCGCGGCCGTCACGCCGGCACCCCCGCACCCGGCCGGCGCTGCGCCCGCCGCGCGAGGGTCTGCAGCGCGACGGCCGGCGCCTCGCGCCACGTGACGAGCTCGACGTCGTGGTCGGCCATCGCCGCCAGCCGGTCGGCGCGCGCGACCTGCACGATGCGCAGCGCGAGGTGCTCGCGGGCGCCCAGGTGCGCGGTCCGGACGTGCGGCAGCACGTCGACCGCCACGACCCGGTGCCCCGCACGCCGCCACTGCTCGGCGACGACGGCCGCCTCGTCGTCGAGGAACGTGGAGAACAGCACGACGAGGGCGCCCGACGGCACGCGCGGGGGACGCAGCCGCGTGGCCGGCTCGCCCTCCGGGTGCGTGAGGGCGAGCGCGTGGCGGATCCGGTCGAGCTGGCGGCGACCGCCACCGGGCGGCAGCGGCCGGCGGCGCACGCCGAGGTCGTCGAGCCCGACGCGGTCACCGCGGTCGAGGAACGCGCGCGCGACGGCCGACGCGGCCTGCCGGGCACGGTCGAGCGACGTCGCGTCCTGGGGGCGCGGGGGCTGCGAGCCACGCCACGTGACCGGGTCGGGGCCGACGTCGTCGCGGCTGTCGACCACGAGCACGACGACGGCCTCGGCGAGCGCGTGCTCGCGGCGCACCCACAGCTCGCGCAGGTCCGGGGCGCGGCGGGCGGTGACGCGCCAGTCGATGCGGCGGAGCCGGTCACCCGGGGCCCACGGGTGGACGTCGCGCAGGTCGCCGCCCTCGCCGGGACGCGGTGACGGGTGCGCGCCCGTGAGCCCGCGGAGGCGGGGCGGCAGGGGGACGTCGGGCAGCGCACCGGCGGGCGGGAGGACGACCGTGCGCCGCGTGACGGGCCGGGTGGGGTCGGCGACGCTCGCGGCACCGGGGCCGACGCCCTGCACGTGCGCGGTCGCGACCTCCTGCGGCCCGGTCCGCACGGTCCGGGTCTCCACCGGCAGCCGCCGGGTGCCGCGGACCGCGACCAGGACGTCCGTCACCGGCCGGTCGTGCCGCAGCACGTCGACGCTCGCGGCCACCGCGCCCGGCGGCACCGCCACGACGAGCGTGCCGGTGAGGCGGCCCGCAGCCGGGTCGTCGTCCTCGCCCGGCGCCAGCGTCGCGCGCACGGGCCCCGCGGGGCGGCGCAGCAGGTGCCACGCCGCCGCGACGAGCGGCCCCGCGCCGAGCACGGCGGCATCGGGCCGGCCGGCGAACGCCCCTACGAGCAGCAGCACGACGCACGCCGCGACCCCCAGCGCCACCGACGTCACGGGCGTCCAGCGCGCCCCGCCCGCCGGCCCCGACGACGACGTCATGCGCGGCGCGCGGTCGTCGGCCCCGGCACCTGCGCGAGGACCTCCTGCACGACCGCCTGCGGCGCGAGGCCCGACGCCCAGGCCTGCGGGGTCAGCGACAGGCGGTGCGCGAGCGCCGGCACGGCCACCGCCTTGACGTCCTCGGGCGTGACGAAGTCCCGGCCGTCGAGCACGGCGAGCGAGCGGGCGACGAGCACGAGCGCCTGCGACCCGCGCGGCGACGCGCCCACCTCGACGGCCCGGTGCGCACGCGTGGCCGCGGCCAGGTCGACGCAGTACGTGAGCACGTCCGGGTCCACGGTGACGGCCTCGACGCCGGCCTGCATCGCCACGAGCGTCGGCGCGTCGACGACCCGGCCGACCGACGCCTGCTCCTGCCGCCGCTCGAGGCGCCGCGCGAGCACGTCGACCTCCGCGTCGCGCCCGGGGTACCCGACGGCCAGGCGCACCATGAACCGGTCGAGCTGCGCCTCGGGCAGCGGGTACGTGCCCTCGTACTCGACCGGGTTGGACGTCGCGACCACGTGGAACGGGTCCGGCAGCGGGTGCGTGCGCCCGTCCACGCTGACCTGCCGCTCGGCCATCGCCTCCAGCAGCGCGGACTGCGTCTTGGGCGGCGTCCGGTTGATCTCGTCCGCCAGCAGCAGGCCGGCGAACACGGGACCGGGCCGGAACTCGAAGGTCGCCGTCGCCGGGTCGAAGACGCTCGACCCCGTGACGTCCGACGGCAGCAGGTCGGGCGTGCACTGCACGCGCCGGAAGTCGAGCCCGAGCGCGGTGGCGAGGCTGCGTGCGGCGAGGGTCTTGCCGAGCCCGGGGACGTCCTCGAAGAGCACGTGCCCGCCCGCGAGCACGGCGGCGAGCGCGAGCCGCAGCGGCTCGCGCATGCCGACGACGACCGTCGCGACCTCGTCGAGGACGGCGCGCCCGCGCGCGCTGACGTCCGCGACGGTGAGCGCCGGCGCGGTGGCGGTGGGGGCGTCGGTCATGCGTCGGTCCTCCGAGGGTGGGGATCGGGGGCGAGGGCGCCGGCGGCCGCGTGCGGGACCGGCTCCGGGTCGGGACCCAGACGTTCGAGCGCCGACACGGTGTGCGCGACGTCGGACGCGGACGGCAGGGGGTGGGACGTGCGGGTGAGCGTGGCGCGGGCACGGGCGCCCAGCAGGCGCTCCACCTCGGGCAGCGCGTCGGGGTCGGCGAGGTCGACGCCGTGGCGTGCCAGGCGGCCCGCGGCCACCGCGCGCACGCGCCGCAGCACCCGCTCGCCGGCGCGCCCGTCACGGCCCACCATCGTCCACGCGAGCTCCAGCACCTCGCCCCGGGTGCCGTCGCGGGCGGCGGCCCGGTGCCGCTCACGCACCGGCTCCGGGGTCAGGTCGACGCGCTCGACGACGGCGGTCAGGGCGGCGGCGCCCAGCGCGACGACCAGCGCGGACGCCGGGTCCAGCGCGAGCGCGAAGAGAACCACCGCCGTCCCCACCAGCACGAGCGCGGGCCGCTTCAGACGGGCGCCCAGCAGGCGCAGGACGCGTGCGGCGGTCACGGCGTCTCCTCGCCGCGAGGCGGCCGCGCCGCGCCGGCGGCACCGGCATCGGCGTCCGCCCGCCGCGCCAGCCCCGTCCCGACGACGTCGAGCAGCTCGCGCGCGCGCCGCACGTCGGCGGCCGTGACGGGGTGCGCCCCGAACCGCGCGGTCAGGTACAGGGCGAGCAGCGCCCGCGTGGCGTCGGGGTCGGCGCGCGTGCGGTCGAGGACGTCGAGCGTGAACTCCGTCGCCGTCTGGGCGCGCTCACGCACCACGCCGGTCGACGCGGCCGCCTCCTCGACGGCGACCCACGCCGCGACGACGGCGTCCCCCGGCGGCACGTCGTCGGCCAGCGCGCGCGACGCGGACCGCACGCCCGCGCGCATCGCGGCGACCACCTGCATGTCCCCCACGTCGGCCGCGGTGCCCGGCGCGTCGGCGTCCCCGGGCGGCGGCGGCGTCCACCACCGGCGGCGGCGCAGCCACCGCACGACGAGCGCCAGCACGGCGGTGACGGCGAGCACGACCAGCACCACGGTGACAGTGCGCAGCCACGCGGGCGGGTCGCCGGGCTCGACGACCGGCCGGTCGACGCCGACCGGCGGCAGGGACGGCGCGGGCGGCGCCGAGAAGGTCGGCAGCTCCGGCGGCTCGGCCTGCCGGCCGGCGAGCTCCACGGGCCCCGCGAGCGCGCCCGCCAGCACGGCGAGCGCGACGAGGACGGCCGCGAGCACAGTGAGGACGACGGCCCGGTCGCGCGCGGACGCCGCGGCGCGGTCGGGACCGGCGGGTGCCGCGGGACGGGCAGGGGGCGGCGTGTCCGGTCGCGGCGTGCGCTGCGTCGTCGGCACCGGCCTCCCCCTCGTCGTCGGTGCGGGCGCGGCCAGGCTAGTGGGCGCGCGCGGTCGCCGGGGGCTCGTCCACAGGTGCCTCGGCCGTCCGGGCGACCGCCGGCGCAGGTCCGCCCGGCGCGCACGGACCGCCAGCCGTCTCGACGCGCACGTCCGCACCGTCCGGGGTAGGCAGGGCCGTGGGGAGGGAGCACATGACGGAGGCACGGGACGGGACGGGCGAGCGCGGGCGGTCGGTCGGCGCGGCGGCGCTGGTCGGCGTCGGGCTCATGGCGGCGGTGGACGAGATCGTCTTCCACCAGCTCCTGGGCTGGCACCACTTCTACGACCGCTCGACGCCCGACGTCGCGCTGCTCTCGGACGGCCTGCTGCACGCCGCGGAGCTGGTCGTGCTGGTCGCCGGGGCGTTCCTGCTCGCCGACCTCGTGCGCCGCCGTGCGCTCGTGCCGGTCGCCGCGTGGGCGGGCGGGCTGCTGGGCGCGGGCGGGTTCCAGCTCGTCGACGGGCTCGTCAACCACAAGGTGCTGCGCCTGCACCAGGTGCGGTACGACGTCGACCTGCTGCCGTACGACCTGGCGTGGAACGGGTTCGCCGTCGCGCTGCTGGTGGCCGGGCTGGTGCTGCTGCTGCGGTCGCGGCGCGGCGCGGCGGGGGGCGACCCGGCGGGGGTCGACGGCGGGACGGGCGACGGGACGCGGGCCCGGGGTGACGCGCACGCGGCAGCCGGGCGCGCAGCGGCCGGGCGGGACGCGGGCGGCCGACGCGCGGCGGGTGCGCACGCCGCCGAGGAGCCCGCCCCGGGAACCGGCCGGACGCACGCCGCCGAGCGGCCCGCACGGCCGGCGGTGCGCGCACGGGTCGACGAGCCGCCGTCCACACCGCCCCGCGGCCGGCGCCGCGCGCCGGGCCCGGCCACCGGCGCGCTGCCGCTCGTGCCGCCGAGGACACCCGAGGCAGCCGAGGCACCCGAGGCGCTCGGGTCGCCCGCCGACGCCCCGCGGCGACGCCGCGACGACCGCCCGTCCGGCCGGCGGGCCGCGGACCCGTGAGCGCCCCCGGACGTCGGGTCCCGCCGGCCCGCACCACGCCGATGCACGGACGGCGGCACCGGCGGTGACCGGCGTCCTCGCCGTCGCGGTGCACCACGGCGGCGGCGCCGGGACGCCGGTCACCGCCTGGCCGCTGGCCGTGCTGGTCGCGGCGCTGCTCGCCGTCCCGTACGCGGTCGGCGTCGCGCGGTACCGCGACCGGATGCCGCGCGCGTGGCCGCCGTGGCGGACCGCCTCGTGGTGCGCGGGCGCGCTGCTCGTCGGCGCCGCGGTGTCGCCCGTGCTGGGCGTCGTGCCGGACCCCGCGGTGCGGCACATGGTCCAGCACCTGCTGCTGGGCATGCTCGCGCCGCTGGGCCTCGTGCTCGCGGCGCCCGTGACGCTGCTGCTCGGCGCCGCGTCGCCCCGGGGACGCCGGCTCGTCGCCGCGGTCCTGCACGCGCCCATCGTCCGCGTGCTGACGCACCCCGTGACGGCGGCGCTGCTGCACGTCGGCGGTCTGCTCGCGCTGTACCTGACGCCGCTGTACGCGCGGGCCGCCTCCGACCCGGTCGTGCACGCCCTCGTGCTGGTGCACTTCCTGCTCGCCGGCTGCCTGTTCGCGTGGGCCGTCGCCGGCCCGGACCCGGCGCCGCGGCGGCCGGGCGTCCTGCCGCGGCTGGTCGTGCTCGTCGTCGCGTCCGGCGTGCACGGCGCGCTCGCCAAGTACCTGTACGCGCACGCCGACCGCCTGCCGCCCGGCGGTGGGCACACGGTCGCGCAGGTGGAGGCCGCGGCGCGGTGGATGTACTACGGCGGCGACGTGGCGGAGGTGCTGCTTGCGGTCGCGCTGCTTGCCGGGTGGTACCGGGTGCGCCGGCGGTCACCGGCCCGCACTGCGGTCGGTGGTAGCGGTCAATTCACTGCATATGGTAGTCAGATTCGTGCTTGACGCTATTTCGCGCTGAGCGCTACGGTCCTCGCGGCCGCACACAGCGGCGTGAATTCACTCAGGGGGCAGAAGAGATTAAGGTCTCGCGACTCGTCAGCCTGTCGGCCGCATCCGTGGTCAGCATCTCCATGATCGTCGGCGTGGGCGCCACCGCGCACGCCGCCCCGCCCGTGCCCGTCGCCAAGCGCACGGTCCTGCAGGGCCCGCAGAGCGTCCTCGACGCACAGGGGCAGACGGCACAGCTCCTCGAGCTCATCGCCGCGATCCCCGACTCCGTGCTGCTGCAGGGCGACGCGGCGAAGAACGCGTGGATCACGGAGCGCCTCGTCGCCAGCGGGCTCTCGCCCGTCGCAGTCGCCGAGCTCGACGGCACCGGCGCCGTTCCGGACGGGTTCCTCGAGTGCTCCGGGGCTATCCTGATCCTCATCGGAACAACGGCGATCCCTGCGGCCAAGCTCCTGAGGATCAAGCGGCTCATGGACGACCTCGGCGGGGTGACGACGGCGATCAGGATCATGTGGGGTGCGAGTTTCTCCCACGAGAAGCTCAAGGCCGTGGGCGCGGCGGCGGCGGCTCTCGGAGCCGAACTCCTCGGCATTGCAGCGGTGAAGACCGCCTGCTTCTGAACAATGAAGGGGTGAGTTCCGCCATGAAGAAGCACCTACCGACGGCCGCGTTCTTCGGCCTGATGATCCTTGCGGGCGTCGTGTACTTCGCCGCTGAGAACGTGCTGCTGGCGGCCGCTGTCGCGGCACTGGCCGTGACGATCTGGGGCTTCACGCCGTCCGGATTCGGCCACGTGCCGAAGCGTGGACCGGTCGTCAGCCCGAAGGAGCTCAGGGAGTACCGACGACAGCACCCCGGCGCGACGATCGCCGACGCGATCGAGCACGCCGGTCGGTGAGTCGACAGGTCGTGGTGCCACCCATCGTCGGGCGGCACCACGACTTGTCGCCGGTGTCGAGCCCGATCCCGTCCGGGCGCGAGCGGGGACGCGGACGTGCGCACACTGATCGCGTGACGACGTCGCGATGCCCTCAGCCCGCGGTGCGGGCGTCCGTGCGTCGCTCCTCGCCACCGGCCTCCTGACGGCCGTCGTGGCCCCCGCCGGCGACGACGGCGGTACGGCCCACCCGACGGTCACCACGAGCCCCCCGCCGCGTCGACGACCGCAGCACCTCGTCCGCTCACCGATGCCGCCCCCTCGGAGGCGCCCGCACCCCCGCCCGCCTACGCGGCCACGGTCGGCCCGATCACGCCCGATCACGCCCGAGCTCGCCGCCCGCTGCAGGCGTCGTAGCGGCCCGGCTGCCCGGTGCCCCTGGGGGAGCTGCGGTACCTCACCGTGACGCACGACAACATGGCCGGCGCGGTGGTGACAGGCGAGCTCGTGGTCCACGCCGACGTCGCCGACGGCCTCGTCGAGGTCTTCCGCACCCTCTTCGACGCCCGCTTCCCGATCGCCTCGATGCGGCTCGTCGACGACTTCGGCGCCGACGACGACGCCTCCATGGCCGCCGACAACACGAGCGCCTTCAACTGCCGGGCCGTCACGGGCGGCACCGGCTGGTCGGAGCACTCGTACGGCCGCGCGATCGACGTCAACCCGGTCGAGAACCCGTACGTGCGCGGGGCGACCGTCCTGCCGCCCGCGGGCGCGGCGTTCGTCGACCGGCACGCTGCGCCCCGCGTGATCCTCGACGGGGACGTCGTCGTGCAGGCGTTCGCCGCGCACGGGTGGCAGTGGGGCGGGCACTGGACGAGCCCGAAGGACCACCAGCACTTCTCGACGACGGGCCGCTGACCGCGCGTTGCTAGCGTCGGCCCGGTGACCCGACCCCGGTGCGCCCCATGAGCGACGTCCTCGACCAGCTGCGCCGCCACCCCGACCTCGAGGCGCCCAACCTCTTCGCCGTCGACGCGACCGACCGGCTGGTGCTCGACGAGGCGGCGCCCGCGCTCGCGGGCGCCGCCGACGGGACCGTCGTCGTGGTCGGCGACCGCTACGGCGCGCTGACCCTCGGCGCGATCGCCCGGCACGGCGTCACCGGCGTCCGCACGCACCAGGACCGGCTGACGGGCGAGCGCGCGCTGCACGCGAACGCGGAGCGGCTGGGCCTCGGCGGGTTCACGTCGCACGGGCTCAGCCCCGACCTCGTCGCCGGGGCGCGGCTCGTGCTGCTGCAGCTGCCCCGGTCGCTCGACGCCCTCGACGAGGTCGCGACCCTGGTCGCGGAACACGCGGACCCGGCCGTCGTCGTGGTCGCCGGCGGGCGGGTCAAGCACATGACGACCGCGATGAACGACGTGCTGGGCCGCCACCTCGGGACCGTCGAGGCGCGGCTCGCACGGCAGAAGTCGAGGGTGCTCGTCGCGTCGTCCCCGCGCGCGGCGCAGGACCGGCCGTCGCGTCGGTGGCCCGAGCGCGCGGAGCACCCGGACCTCGGCCTCGTCGTCTGCGCGCACGGCGGCGCGTTCGCCGGGACGGGCGTCGACATCGGGACCCGGGCGCTGCTGGCGCACCTGGGGGGCGTCGAGCACACGACCGGCACGGCCGTGGACCTCGGCTGCGGCACGGGCGTGCTGGCCGTCGCCCTCGCCCGCCTCCGGCCCGGACTGACCGTCACGGCGACCGACGAGTCCGCGACGGCCGTCGCGTCGGCGGCCGCGACGGTCGACGTGAACGACGTGGCGGACCGCGTCCGCGTCACGCGCGCCGTCGGGACCGAGGGCATCCCCGACGGGAGCGTCGACCTCGTGCTGCTCAACCCGCCGTTCCACGTGGGCGCGACCGTGCACCCCGGCGTCGCCCGCGCCCTGTTCGCGGACGCCGCGCGCGTGCTGCGGCCGGGCGGCGAGCTGTGGGCGGTGTGGAACTCCTACCTGCACTACCGGCCGACGCTCGAGCAGGTCGTCGGGCCGACGCGTCAGGCCGGGCGGGACCCGAAGTTCACGGTGACGGTGTCGGCACGACGCTGACGGCGTTCGTGGCAGCACGGCGCGATGAGTAGATATCCGCGCATGCATCTCATGTGCTGATATCGTCACATCGATTGCGTGGGTCGATATCCGCGCGCGGGAGGCGGTCATGGCCACACCACCGGAGACGACCTGGGCGTCCGTGCACAGCGCGGCCGAGCTCGGCGCGTTCCTCCGACACGTGCGCGAGAGTCGCGGCCTGTCCCAGGAGGAGCTCGCCGACGAGCTCGGCATCGACCGGCGCTACGTCTACCAGATCGAGGCGGGCACCCCGAGCCTCTACACCCGGCGCCTGTTCGGCCTTCTGCGCCTGCTCGACGTGCGCATGGAGGTCCACGCCCGGTGAGCGTGCAGGCACTCGACGCGTGGCTCTACGGCACCCTCGTCGCCCACGTCGAGCGTGACCGCGACGAGCGCGTCCGCCTCCGGTTCACCGGCGAGGCGCTCGCCCGGTGGGGCCGCGGTGCCGCGGTGCTCTCCGGCCTGCTGCCCCTCTCCGACCGCCCGCCCGCGTCGGCGGCCGCGTCCGCGTGGTTGCGCGGGCTCATGCCCGAGGGGCGGGCACGCAGCCATCTCGCGTCCCGCGCCGGGGTCGCTCCCGACGACGTCGTCGGGTTCCTCGCGGTGTACGGCCGGGACACCGCCGGCGCCGTCACGCTCGTGCCCGAGGGCGCGGCACCGGACCGCCCCGACACCCCGGCGCGCCTCCTCGCCGACGAGTCGATCGGTGCGCTGCTCGACGAGGCCGCCGAGTCCGGGACCGCCGACCAGCCCACCTCCATCACCGGGCTGGAGTCGAAGATCGTCCTGACGGCGGTGCCTGGCGGGTTCGCCCAGCCAACCCCTCGCCTGCCGTCGACGCACATCCTCAAGCTGGCCCGCCCGGCCGGGTCGCGGTCCGCCGACCTCACGGACACCGAGGAAGCCGCGCTCGCGCTCGCCCGCACGTGCGGCCTCGGCGACGTCGTGGCGCACCACCAGGACTTCGCCGGGCGGCGCGCGCTCGTCGTGCGCCGCTACGACCGCGTCGTCGCGCCCGACCGGGTCGACCGCGTGCACCAGGAGGACACCGCCCAGCTGCTCGGCCTGGACACCTCCGACCCCGACCGCAAGTTCCAGTACGGGCGGCGCCTGCCGTCGCTGCGCGCGATCGCCACCCCCCTCGACCGGCTCGGCGTCCCCCTGCGCGACCTGCTCGCCCTGACCACCTTCAACCTGGCGATCGGCAACACCGACGCCCACGCCAAGAACGTCTCGGTGCTGCACCTCGCCGACGGCTCGCACCGGCTCGCGCCCGCGTACGACGTCTCCCTGCACACCCACCACGCGCACGCCGACACGCGCTTCGCCATGGACGTCGACGGGGAGCGCGCGATGGCCGCGCTCGCGGCGCCGCATCTGGTCGCGGAGGCGACCGCGTGGGGGGTGCCTCCGCGACTCGCGCGACGCACGGTGCAGGACACGGTGGACCGGCTCGCCGACGCGCTCGACGGCCTGGACCGCGCGGCCTACCCCGGGGTCGGCGAGGCGGCGTGGACGACCGTGGACCGGCGCGTCGCGCGGCTGCTCGACGAGGCTCGACGGATCGGCTGACCGACCGGCCCCGCGGACGTGTGCGGTCCGTCCACGCGCCGTCGCTGCCCCTCGCCACCCCGCCCCGCCTCACGCCTCCCGCCCTGTCGCCGCGTCCACCCGTCGTCCTCCCTCACCCGCGCCGCACCCCCGACGCACCTGCGCGAGACGGTGCTGCGCGAGGCCGCGGACCCGCCGCGTGCGTCCGTCCCGCCCGAGCACCTCCAGCACGTCCGGGCGGTCGGACGTGCCGGCGAGCCGCCGCTGCAGGGGGTCGCTCCACGTGGCCGCCGCACCCGGCCCGATCGGCAGGCCGGCCGCCAGGGCACGCGCCGAGCGCAGCTCGGCGACGCGTTCGGCGACGAGGCCCCGCGCGTCGGCGAGGGCCGCACGGGCCCAGTCGTCCAGCTCGCCGTCGGGCGCGTCGTCCAGCGCCGTCAGCACGACGGAGGTGGCGACGTGCGGGTCCGGCTCGTCCGCGAGGCACGACCGCACCGCAGCGCCCCGCCCCTGGCGGAGCGCCGCCGCGTACAGGGCGTGCCGGTCGTGCTCGTCGTCCCACGGCCCGTGGTGGTCGTCCCCGACCGCTCCGGCCAGAGCGTCGAGGGCGCGGTCCAGGTCGGGGTGCCGCGCGGCGAACCCCGCCCCGCCCGCGCGGCCGGCGTCCTGCACGAGCCGGGTCCCGGCGACGTCGCGCAGGAGCGCGTGCAGGCGGTCCGCGCCCGTGTCGTCCAGCCCCACCCCCCACACGCGTGCGAGGTACCGCCGCACCGCACCGACGGCGGTCCCCGGGTCGCCGGTGCGCGCGAGGACCGACAGGGCGCGGTCGGCGACGTCGTCGTACTCGTCCGCGGGGGCGTCGTCCCCGAGCGCCACCAGGTCCAGCGCCCGCACGGCGGCGCGCAGCCGGCGCACGTCGGGGCGCCGCGCCCCGGGGACCTGCGCCGGCCCCACCACTCCCTCGGCCACCCGCCGATGGTGGCACCCCCGCGGCAGGCCCGGCCACACCGGCGGGCGGCCTAGCCTCGTGCGTCATGAGGGTCGGGGAGTTCTGGCAGGTCGTCGCGGCGGCGGACGAGCACGCGCGCGACCACGGCACCACCCCCGCCGAGGGGCTCCGTGCCCAGCTCGCGCCCCTGCCCACCGGCGCGGTGCGGCGCTTCCACCGGCACGTCGAGCGGTTCGCGGCCCGGGCTGCCACGTCCGAGCTGTCGGCCGCCGCCCTGCTGCTGGACGGTGACAGCGACGACGGCTTCCTGGACCTGTGCACCTGGCTGGTCAGCCGGGGCCGCGAGACGTACGCGGCGGTGCTTGCCGACCCGGACCGCCTCGCGGACGTCCAGGACCTCGACGACCAGCTTGAGCACGCCGAGGAGTGGTCCTACGTCGCCGAGGAGGTCCTGGACGGCCGCGACGCCGACCTCGGCGACGAACCCGACCTCGGCCCCGGAGCCGAGCCGCTCACGGACGAGCAGGTCGCGGCCCTGCCGTCACGCTTCCCGCGCCTGTGGGCGCGGTACGGGCGCGGGGTCGACGACGAGCCTCCGGCGGGACCGGCCGTGCGGGCCGTGCCCGTGGCCGAAGCGAGCGCTCGACCGGGACCCGCCGCCGGCACCGTCCCGGACCTAACGATGGCACCACGGCGACGAATGACGATCTCGCCCTTCGGCGTCCCCGACGGCAGCACGGTGCCCGGGGTGCGGTTCGAGCAGCCGCCCGAGGACGCCGACATCGAGTACCTGCGTGCGCGTGGCGTGCGTGCCGCCTGGCTGGAGAGCACCTGCTGGGACCGCGCCCACCGCGGGCTGGACTGGCTCGTCGACCTCGCGCCGCTCGTCCTGGTCGTCACCGCCCGCGGGACCGTGCCACACCTCCCCGCCGAGGCCCTCACCCACGTGCAGCGGCTCAGCGTCCATCCCACCCAACGGCTCTCGGCCCCGCTCGACCCGTCGACCCTCACCTCCTTGCGGGGACTGGCCGCCGCGCGACGACACCTCGACGGCCCACTCACCGCACTGACACGGCTCGAGGCACTCACGCTCGAGCAGGCGCCGATCCCGTCGCTCGAGGAGGTCGCCGGCCTGCCGCACCTGCGCGACCTGACGCTCTGGCTGGACCGCGCCGCTGCGGAGGAGCCCTTCTCCTTCGCAGGTGCGGACCGGCTCCCGGCGCTGCGGCAGCTCGCCGTGATGGAGTGCGCCATCGGGCCCCTCGAGGGCGTCCAGCGTCTCGCCTCGCTCGAGAGGCTCCTCCTGTCCGCGCGCCACCCGCGCCGGTTCGACGTTCCGGTCGACCTGGCGCCGCTGGCACAGCTGCCTCGGCTGTGCGACGTGCGCATCGTCACGAACGCCCCGTGCGTCAACGCCGACGTGCTGGATGCCCTGCCCGCGCTCGACGCCGCGGTCGTCGGCAAGCTCGAGGTCCGTCGCTGACCGCGGGCCGCACCTCCTGGCGTCCGGCGCGGTGACCCCCGTGGACGCCCGTCACGCCCGCCCCTCCCGCTCTGGGAGACTTCCTCCCATGACCTCGCCCGTCGACGCCTCCGCGCGCGTCCGCCTCGCCGACGTCACGCCGTCCATCGCCCTCGGGCCGCTCGACGGGCGGTACCGCCCCGCCGTGGCGCCGCTGGTGGACCACCTGTCGGAGGCCGCGCTCAACCGCGCGCGCATCGAGGTGGAGGTCGAGTGGGTCATCCACCTGACCGACCACGGCGTGGTGCCGGGTGCGCCGGAGCTCGCGGTCGACGAGCAGGAGTACCTGCGGGACGTCGTGGCCACGTTCGGCGCCGCCGAGGTCGCGGAGCTCGCCGAGATCGAGCGCACCACCGTGCACGACGTGAAGGCCGTCGAGTACTTCCTCAAGCGCCGCATCGCCGCGGCGCCGCAGGCCCTGCGCGCCGACACCGTGCTCCCGCAGGTCAACGAGCTCGTCCACTTCGCGCTGACCAGCGAGGACGTCAACAACCTCTCCTACGCGCTCATGGTGCGGGGCGCGGTCCGCGACGTCTGGTTCCCGGCCGCGGTCGCGCTCGTCGACGAGGTCGCGGCGCTCGCCACCGAGCACGCCGGCCGCGCGATGCTCGCCCTCACGCACGGTCAGCCCGCGACGCCGACGACGCTCGGCAAGGAGCTCGCCGTGCTCGCGCACCGCCTGCGCCGCCAGCTGCGCCGCATCGAGGGCGACGAGTTCCTCGGCAAGCTCAACGGCGCGACCGGCACGTACGGCGCGCACCTCGCGGCCGTGCCGGACGCCGACTGGCAGCTCGTCTCGCGCACGTTCGTCGAGCACCTCGGCCTCACGTGGAACCCGCTGACCACGCAGATCGAGTCGCACGACTGGCAGGCCGAGCTCTACGCCGACGTCGCCCGTTTCAACCGCGTCCTGCACAACCTCGCCACCGACGTGTGGACGTACATCAGCCGGGGCGTCTTCACGCAGATCCCGGTCGCCGGCGCCACGGGCAGCTCGACGATGCCGCACAAGGTCAACCCGATCCGCTTCGAGAACGCCGAGGCGAACCTCGAGCTCTCGTCCGCGCTGCTCGACACGCTCGCCTCGACGCTCGTCACCAGCCGGCTGCAGCGCGACCTCACCGACTCCACCACGCAGCGCAACATCGGCCCCGCGTTCGGGCACTCGCTGCTCGCGATCGACAACGTGCGCCGCGGCCTGCGCGCGCTCGCCGTCGACGAGGCGCTGCTCGCGCGCGAGCTCGACGAGAACTGGGAGGTCCTCGGCGAGGCGGTGCAGTCGGCGATGCGCGCGGCGTCCGTCGCCGGGGTCGTGGGCATGGAGAACCCCTACGAGCGGCTCAAGGAGCTGACCCGCGGGCGACGCCTCACCGCGGACGACATGCGGACGTTCGTGGCGGGCCTCGGGCTGCCCGTCGACGTCGCCGAGCGCCTCGCCGCGCTCACCCCGGGCACGTACACCGGTCTGGCGACGGAGCTCGTCGCCCACCTGGACCAGTAGTCCGTCCGGACTGTCACGGCACGCCCGTTTCGTCCCCCGTTCGCCTCACCCGGACGGCGTAAACGGGTGCTCGTCTGTGGGAGCGGTACCGATCGGACCCGCTCAAACCTGGACATGTGCCCTGTTGCGGGTCAGAATCGTCGCGTCCGTCGGAATCCTCCCCCTCCGTCCGATACGGCAAGGAAGCCCGCCCGTGACTCTGATGCAGAAGGCGATCACGCCCGCGCTCACCCAGGCGCACCTCACGCAGGGCCACGACCGCATCGCCGGGTACGTGGTCCGCGCCGAGGACGTCGCGTTCGCCACCACCCCGGCCCAGCTGTTCGAGGTGCACGGCCTGGGGTACCCGGGCTCACCCTTCAGCCCGTACGACCGGTACATCGACATCCTGCGGTTCGAGTCGTCGCCGCAGCTGCAGTACCGCGACGTCCCGGGCTACATCGTCCCGCTGTGGTGGCTCCGCCACTCCCGCATCCCCCCGGGCGCCGAGCTGATCCGCGTGCACGACGACGGCTCGTCGACGCTGCTCGCGCGCTACGGCGACGTCGGCACCGGCTGGACCGTCACGCAGCTCGGCGCCCCGCGCGCCGCGCTGGCGTCGCTGTCCCGCTGCGTCGGGCCCGTCGCCAAGTGGCACGGCGCGTACCTCGAGGCGGACGTGGTCGACGGCGGGCACACGGTCGTGCTCGCGCTGGCGAACCCCCCGCTCGCCGAGACGGGCTTCCACCAGTCGCCGTCGGGGCGCTGGTACCGGCGCGTGGCTCGCGAGGACGTCACCGAGCTGTTCGAGCTCGACCTGACGGCACGCTGGAACGGCCTGTCGGTGCGCGTCGTCGACCAGTGGCAGGACGCGCAGCGGTACGTCGTCGCGCGCATCTCGCACCTGGGTGACGACATCGAGCGCGCCGAGCGGCTGCACCTGGAGCGCGTGGAGGCCGGCGTGTACGAGGCCATCGTCTACGCCGCCGAGCTCACCGACATCCAGACCAACCAGGTCGTCCCGCACACGTGGGCGCCCGGCCCGGCCGCGCAGCAGCGGCACTGGGCGCACTCCTAACCTGGTGACCTGCGCCGACACGTCGATCTGGACGAATGTGTGGAAACTCTCCCATCCCACGCTCTGATCCCCTAGGATCGATGAGCACCGGCACGGACAGCGCTTCACCAGCGCCCGTGCCGACGTCAGGCCCTCACGGGCGCTGACCCCGGAACCGCACCGGGCCTGGTCCTCCCCCCCGACCAGGCCCGGTGCGCTTTTTCGTCCCACGCCCGGACGGGCGCGGCGCTCGCCGCGTGCGGTCTCGCCGCCGGCCTCCCCGACAACCACGGACCGGCCCTCCGCGGTGCGCCGGGCCGACGCGCGCGACCCGGCCGTCGCGCAGCACGTTGTGCAGCCGACGCCTGCACAACCACCGGATCGAGGGCCCGACCCCCACGACCCGGCCGTGACGCGCGACTCCTGCGGCGGCGGCAACCGGAGGACGGACCGGGGGCTCACCCCGCACGACCCGGCCCTCGCGCAGCACCACGACACTCGGCAGCTGCACAACCGCCGGATCGGCAGCGCACCGGCACGCGACCCGGCCGTCGCGCAGCACCTGGGCGGCCGACGCCTGCACAACGACCGGTTCGAGAGCTCGACCTCCACGACCCGGCCATGACGAGCCACTCCGGCGGCCGGGGCCACAGCGCCACCGAAGCCGCCGCCCCCCCCCGGTACGCGACCCGGCCCTTGCGCAGCACCGGGGCGGCGGATCGCTGTACGACGGCCGGTTCGGCTGCGTGGCGGCGGGGGCGGATCGCTGCACGACGGCCGGTTCGGCTGCGTGGCGGCGGCGGTGGATCGCTGCAGGACGGCCGGTTCGGCTGCGTGGCGGCGGCGGCGGATCGCTGCGCGACGCCGGTTCGGCGGCGCGGCGGCGGCGGCAGTCGCGCAGGTGCCGCCGGTCGCAGTGCCGTGGTGGTCGGTCCGTCGCCCGCCTCAGCCGCGAGCGGTCGCCCGCGT
This sequence comes from Cellulomonas pasadenensis, assembly GCF_047229365.1. NCBI lineage: Bacteria > Bacillati > Actinomycetota > Actinomycetes > Micrococcales > Cellulomonadaceae > Cellulomonas > Cellulomonas pasadenensis. Next base: position 25,248 of record NZ_JBFTEP010000037.1, read on the forward strand.
CAGCCGCGGGTGGTGGCCGGGCTGACGTCCGGGACGTCGACGGCCGCGAGCTCCGCCAGGGCGGCGGCGTACGCGGCGGCGTCGCCGGCGCGGGCGGCCGCACGGGCGGCGACCGTCGGCGCGTGCAGCTGTGCGCGCACCTTGCGGCGCAGCGACCGGGCGCGGCGCTCGTCGCGCCCGTCGTCGGGGACGGCGGCGAGGGCCGTCTCGAGGGCACCGAGGACGCGGGTGCGCTCGGCGACCACGGCGGGGTCCCAGTCGCGGACGCGGCGGTCGGCCTCGAACTCCTCGGCGGCGCGCTCGACGAGCGCGCGGGCCTGGTCGAGCGCGGCGTGCTCGGCGGGGGCGTGCTCGGCGACGGACTGCAGCGACACGAGCGCGACGCCGGGCAGCGACCGGACGTCGGGGTCGACGTCGTGGCGCAGGGCCAGGTCGACGACCGTCAGCGGGCGCGCCTCGCCGCGGCGCGCGGCCGCGAGGGCGTCGACGCCCAGCACGGCACCTGCGGCGCCGCTGCACGCGACGACGAGGTCGACGTCGCGCAGCTCGGCGAGCAGGTCGGCACCCGCGGGGAGCGCCCGCACGCCGCGGGCGGCGGCGAACGGCCCGGCGCGACCGCTGGGCGAGTACACGCGCACGTCACGGACGCCCCGCGCCTTGAGCGCGGCGAGGCTGGCGCCGGCGTACGAGCCGGTGCCGACGAGCACGCACCGCACGGCGGACCAGTCGGCGGACCCGTCGACGCCGGGCAGGGTCCGCTCGGCGAGGTCCAGCGCGACGCCGACGACCGACCGCCCGGTGGCGCCGAGCCCGGTGGCGGTCTCCACGGACCGCGACGCGCGCGAGGCCGCCTGGAACAGGGCCTCGAGGGTGGACGTCGTCGTGCCGTCCTGCCGCGCGCTGGTGAGGGCGCGACGGACCTGCCCGGCGATCTCCCGCTCCCCCACGACCATCGACTCGAGCCCGGACGCCACGGCGAAGAGGTGCTCGCTCGCGTCGGTGCCGGTGAGGGGGCGCAGGTGCTCGGCGACCTGCTCGGGCGCGTAGCCGGAGCGGGCGGCGACGGCGTCGGCGACGGCGCGGCGGGCGCTGGGCGTGTGGGCGACGTCGTCCACGTCCAGGTACAGCTCGAACCGGTTGCACGTCGCGAGGACGACGGCACCGGTGACGGCGGGGGTCGCGGCCACGAGGTCCTTGCCGACCACGTGGACGTCGGACTGCAGGCGCTCCAGGACGGTCAGGTCGAGGTCGTGGTGGCTCGCGACGAGGGACAGCAGCACCACGTCCTCGATTCAATCATCCCGAGAAATGTCCGGCACAATCGGTGGCGTGAGTCTTTCAGCACACCATCCGCTCGTCGACGGGCGCACCACCGATTCGCCGCTGGTGACGGCGTATTCCGGTCGCCGCCCCGACCGGCTGCCGGTGTGGTTCATGCGTCAGGCCGGCCGTTCGCTGCCCGAGTACCGCGAGGTGCGCGCCGGCATCCCGATGCTCGACTCCTGCCTCGACCCGGACCTCGCGGCCGAGATCACCCTGCAACCGGTGCGGCGCCACGGCGTCGACGCGGCGGTCTTCTTCTCCGACATCGTGGTGCCGCTCAGGCTGGTCGGGGTGGACGTCGAGATCCGGTCGGGCGTGGGCCCGGTCATGGGGTCGCCCGTGCGGACGGCCGACGACGTCGCCCGCCTGCGCGACCTCGGCCCGCTGACGCCCGAGCGCCTGGCGCCCGTCACGGCCGGCGTCGAGCGGACGGTCGCGGCGCTCGGCAGCACGCCGCTCGTCGGCTTCGCGGGCGCACCGTTCACGCTCGCCGCGTACCTCGTCGAGGGCGGCCCGTCGCGCGACCACCTCGCCGCGCGTCGCCTCATGCACGCCGACCCGGCCACGTGGGACGCGCTGATGGCCTGGACCGCCGAGGTCACGGGCGCGTTCCTCGAGGCGCAGGTGCGCGCGGGCGCGAGCGCCGGTCAGGTGTTCGACTCGTGGGCGGGTGCGCTGTCGCTCGCGGACTACACGGCGCACTGCGCGCCGGCGTCCGCGCAGGTCCTGGCGCTGGTCCGGTCGCTGGGCGTGCCGGCCGTGCACTTCGGCGTCGCGACGGGCGAGCTGCTGGTCGCGATGCGCGACGCGGGCGCCGACGTCATGGGCGTGGACTACCGCGTCCCGCTCGACGAGGCGTCGCGGCGGCTCGGCGGGACGACGCCGCTGCAGGGCAACGTCGACCCGGCGCTGCTGGGCGCGCCGTGGGACGTCCTCGAGGCGCACGTGCGGGACGTGGTCGAGCGCGGCCGGTCCGCTCCCGGGCACGTCGTCAACCTCGGCCACGGCGTGCCGCCGGAGACCGACCCGACCGTCCTGACGCGCGTCGTCGAGCTGGTCCACTCGCTGTGAGCGCCGGCGAGGCCTGGGACGTCGTCGTCGTCGGCGCCGGCGTCGCGGGCCTCGTCGCCGCCCGTGACCTGGTCCGGGCGGGGCGCCGTGTCGTGCTGGTCGACGGTCGCGACGCCCCGGGCGGGGCGGTCCGCGGGCACGACGTCGCGGGCCTGCGGCTCGACGCGGGCGCCGAGTCCTTCGCGACCCGGGGCGGCGCGGTGGCGACGCTGCTCGACGAGCTCGGCCTGCGCGACGACGTCGTGACGCCGGAGCCGCGCGGGGCCTGGGTGCACCTGACCAGCGGCGACGGCCCGCTGCCGCGCACCGGGCTGCTCGGCGTGCCCGCGCACCCGCTGGCCGCCGACGTGCGCCGCACGCTCGGCACGCGCGGTGCGCTGCGGGCCGCGCTGGACCTCGTGCTGCCGGCGCGGGTGGGCGCGCGCGCGACGACGTTCGGGGCGCTGGTCCGGGCGCGGATGGGCGACGCGGTGGCCGACCGGCTCGTCCACCCGGTCGTGGGCGGCGTGCACGCGGCCGACCCCGACGACCTCGCGACCGACACCGTCGCCCCCGGCCTGGCCGCCGCGCGGGCCGACGCCGGCGGCTCGCTCGCCCGCGGCGTGCGGACGCTGCGCGCGTCGGCACCGGCGGGCAGCGCGGTGCAGGGCCTGCGCGGCGGGATCCACCGGATCGTCGACGCGCTCGTCGCGGACGTCACGGGGCACGGCGGGGTCGTCCTGACGCGCACGCGCGCGACGTCGCTGGTCAGGGACGCGGACGGGACGCTGGTCGTGGGGACCGAGGCGGCCGCGACGACGGCGGCGCCCGCGACCGCCACCGGTGAGCTGCGCGCGCCGCGCGTCCTGCTGGCCACGCCCCAGGCGCCGGCGCTGCTCGCGGGCCTGGGCGCGGCGGACCTCACGTCGGTCGCCACGGACGACGGGGTGCCGGTCACGCTCGTCACGCTGGTCCTCGACGCGCCGACGCTCGACGCCGCGCCGCGCGGCACCGGCGTGCTCGTCGGCCCGGGCGTCGCGGACGTCACGGCCAAGGCCCTCACCCACGCGACCGCGAAGTGGGGCTGGCTGGCGCGCACGGCCCCCGCGGGCCGGCACGTGGTGCGGCTGTCGTTCGGGCGTGCGCCGGCGTCCGGTGCGGGCGGCGCCGACGGCGTCCCGCCGGCCGACGCGCTGCTCGACGTCGCGCTCGCCGACGCGTCCACCCTGCTCGGCGTGCCGCTGACCGCCGACGCGCTGGCCGGGCACGCGGTGGTCCGCTGGACGCAGTCGCTGCCCCGCCCGAGCGCGGCCCACCGGGCGGCGGTGGCGGCCGTGCGTGCGGCGGTCGCGGGGCTGCCGGGCGTGGCCGTGTGC
>NZ_JBFTEP010000038.1:0-28872 GCF_047229365.1 Cellulomonas pasadenensis
CCGCCGCTCCCCCGCCCAGCCCGGTGCTCGGCGCGGTGCGCGACGCCGGGCAGAACCTGCGCCGCCTGCGGCTGCCCCTCGTCATCCTCGTGCTCGTGCTCGTGGCGCTGCTCGGCGCGGCGCTGGCCGACCGGGTCGTCGGCGCCCAGGGGACGCCCGGCGCGACGTCGACCGTGCGGGCGACGGGTGAGACGGCCACCGACCAGTACCCTCGTGCGGACGCACCCGGTGGGATGATCACCGGGGAACGCCGGGACGCGCGTGCGCAGACCGACCCGGCAGGGCGGGACCCGGGCCCTCTGCCCGTCCCGCGATCGACGGAAGTGAAGGACGCCTAGTGGTGGACGACGGATCCCGCATCCTTGCCAACCGGTACGAGGTCGGTGAGCTCATCGGCCGCGGCGGCATGGCCGAGGTGCACATCGGGCACGACACCCGGCTGGGCCGCACGGTCGCCATCAAGATCCTGCGCTCCGACCTGGCCCGCGACCCCTCGTTCCAGAACCGGTTCCGGCGCGAGGCGCAGTCCGCCGCCGCGCTGAACCACCCGGCGATCGTCGCCGTGTACGACACCGGCGAGGACCTCGTCACCGAGGCCACCGGCGTGATCGCGCACGTGCCGTTCATCGTCATGGAGTACGTCGAGGGCCACACCGTGCGGGACATCCTGCGCGACGGTCACGCGGTGCCGATCGACGAGGCGGTCGAGATCACCGCCGGCGTGCTGTCCGCGCTCGAGTACTCGCACCACGCCGGCATCGTGCACCGCGACATCAAGCCCGCGAACGTCATGATCACGCCCACCGGCGCGGTCAAGGTCATGGACTTCGGCATCGCGCGCGCCGTGGCCGACTCCGCCGCGACGATGACGCAGACGCAGGCCGTCATCGGCACCGCGCAGTACCTCTCCCCCGAGCAGGCGCGCGGCGAGCAGGTCGACGCCCGCTCCGACCTGTACTCGACCGGCTGCCTGCTGTTCGAGCTGCTCACGGGCCGCCCGCCGTTCGTCGGCGACTCCCCCGTCGCCGTGGCGTACCAGCACGTGCGCGAGGCGCCGCCGGTGCCCAGCCAGATCGCGTCCGACGTGCCCGAGGCGCTGGACCGCATCACGCTCAAGGCGCTCGCCAAGGAGCGCGACGCCCGCTACTCGACGGCCGCGGAGTTCCGCGCCGACCTCGAGGCCGTGCTGCGCGGCGGCGCCGTGAACGCGCCGGCCGTCGGCGCCGCGCTCGCCGCGGTGCCGTCCGGCGACGCCACGCAGGTCATGGCGCCGCCCGCCGCGACGACGCAGGCGATGCCGCCGGCCGTGGCGGGCTCGCCCTGGGGCTCGACCGGCGTCATGACGGGTGCGACCCCGCCGGAGGACGAGCCGGAGGAGAAGCGCAAGCCCTGGCTCATGTGGACGCTCATCGCGGTGGCCGTGCTGGCCGTCGGGGGCATCATCTGGCTGCTCATGTCGAACAACCGCACCGCCGACCCCGAGACGGTGGCGGTGCCCGGCGTGCTCGGGCAGTCGCAGGAGCAGGCGATCCAGACGCTCGAGGCGGCCGACCTCGTGCCCGTGCCGCAGCAGGAACCGAGCGACACCGTGCCGTCCGGGCAGGCGACCCGCACCGACCCCGCCGAGGGCGAGGACGTCGAGCCGGGCAGCGACGTCAACCTCTTCATCTCGACCGGCCCGTCCGAGGTCACCGTGCCCGACGTGACCGACCGGACCGAGGCGGAGGCCGTGCGCCTCCTCGAGGCCGAGGGGCTCGTCGTCTCCGACACCCGCACGCCGGTCGACCACCCGACCATCGCGCGCGGGCGCGTCGTCAGCACCGACCCGCCGGCCAACGCACCCGTCGACGCCGGCGCGGAGGTCACGCTGTCGGTGTCCAGCGGCAACGTCGTCGTGCCGAACGTGACCGGCCAGAACGTCGAGGAGGCCACGACCGCGCTGCGCGAGGCGGGCCTGCAGGTCGCCACGTCCGAGGAGCCCAGCGAGGAGCCCGAGGGGACCGTGGTGTCCCAGGACCGTGGCGAGGGGAACATCGTGCCGCAGGGCACGACCGTCAACCTCGGGGTCGCGGCCCCGCCGACCACGGCCACCGTCCCGACGACCCTGCGCGGGCAGCAGTACGACGCGGCCGTGCAGGCCCTGTCCGCCGTCGGCCTGACGAACGTGCGCCGTGAGGACGTCGACTCGGACGAGCCGGCCGGCACCGTCATCTCGTCAGACCCGAACGGCGGCACGCAGATCGCCCGCGAGCAGCAGGTGACCCTGCGGGTGTCCCGGGGGCCGCGCGGCGGCGGCAACCAGAACCCGCCGCCCACGCCGACGCCGCCGGGTCAGGGCGAGGGCGACGACTGAGCCTGCCGTGATGTGACGAAGGCCCCCGGGGAGCTCCCCGGGGGCCTTCGTCGTGGTGCGCGTCGGTGCGGCGCCGCAGCACCGTCAGAGGCGCACCAGCGGGTGCAGCCCCACCGAGCGCTCGACCGCGTCGGTGGCGCCGCAGACCTCGAGCCAGTTGGCGAGCAGCCGGTGGCCGCCCTCGGTGAGCACCGACTCCGGGTGGAACTGCACGCCGTGCAGCGGCAGCTCCCGGTGCTGCAGGCCCATGACGATGCCGTGCGCGCGCGCCGTGACCTCGAGCTCGTCGGAGAACGTGCCGTCGACCACCGCGAGCGAGTGGTACCGCGTCGCGGTGAACGGCGTCGGCAGGCCGGCGAGCACGCCGTCGCCGGCGTGCTCGACCTCGCTCGTCTTGCCGTGCATGAGCTCGGGCGCGTGCGTCACCGTGCCGCCGAACACCTCGCCGAGCGCCTGGTGGCCCAGGCACACGCCGAGCATGGGCGTGCCGGCGGTCGCGCAGTCGCGGATCACCTGGATGCTCTGGCCGGCGTCGGCGGGCGTGCCGGGGCCGGGGGAGACGAGCACGCCGTCGTACCCGGCGCGCTCGGCGGCGGGCGGCACGGCGTCGTTCCGCACGACCTCGGTCTTCGCCCCGAGCTGGTCGAGGTAGCCGACGATCGTGTAGACGAACGAGTCGTAGTTGTCGATCACGAGGATCCGCGTCACGTCACTCACCCACCGTGGTCTCGTTGAACGGCATGTACGGCGCCACGGCGGGGTACAGCCACAGGAAGCAGGCGACGACGACGGCCGACGCGAGCGCGAGGGCGATCACCGCCCGCACCGGCCACGGCCCGGGCAGGTGCCGCCACAACCATCCGTACATCATGAGCCTCCTGCGTCGGTCCGCCCAGACCCCGTCCACCTGATCGCGGTCACGCCGCCCCCAGCAGCTCGGCCGGGGTGCCGCTCGACACGGGCGCCCAGTAGTCGAGGACGCCGTGCACGATGAAGCGCTCGCGCGCGGAGAACATCGGGTGGCACGTGGTGAGGGTGATGAAGCGCTCGGTCGGCTCGGCGCCCGGCTCGTTCGGCACGGGCGCGATGACGCGCACGTCCTTGGGCAGCACGACCTCGCTCGAGGTGACCCGGTAGACGTACCAGGTGTCGGCGGTCCGCACGACGAGCGGGTCGCCGACCTGCAGCTCCTCGATGCGGTTGAACGGCTTGCCGAACGTCACGCGGTGCCCCGCGAGCGCGAAGTTGCCGACGCCGCCGGGCATGGCGGTGCCGGGGTAGTGGCCGATGCCGAGCACGTCGAGGACGGTCGGCCGGTCGGTGCCCTGGCTGATCGGCCGCTCGGGCTCGCCGGTCCACCGTGGCACCTGGAGCGTCGCGAGGGTCTCGGCGTGCGCGGGCTCCGCGGCGGGCGCGGGCGGCTCGTCGCGGCGCGGCTCGGCCACGAGCGGGCCCTCGTCCTCGACGGGGGCCGGCGGCGGCTCGACGAAGTCCAGCTCGCGCACGATCTCGGCCTGCGCGCGGTCGCCCTCGACGTCCGTCCACCACAGCTGCCAGACGAGGAAGCCGAGCAGCAGCACGCCCAGGGTGATGAGCAGCTCGCCCAGGACGCCCACGGCGCCGTACACGACGGCGCGGCCGCGGCCGCCCGGGGTGCCGGCGCGTGCGTGCGACGGCGCACGGCCCGCGGCGCGGCGCTCGGTCGTGCCCTGCGTGGTCACGAGACCTCCTCGGTCGGTGCGGGGTAGGCGTCCCGCTCGGCGGGCAGGCCGGGCAGCACCTCGACGTCGCGCGGCACGCGGGCCGACGCGAGCTCGGTGGCGCCGGAGAAGGCGGGGAGCTCGAGGCGCTCCTCGCCGGTCACCTGCCAGCCGAGGCCGACGTCGGCGGCGTCGCGCACGTACCCGCGCACGGCGGGTGACGCGTCGAGCCCGGCCCGCAGGTCGTCGGGGTCGCCGACGGCGCGCACGACGTACGGCGGGGAGTACACGCGGCCGTGCAGGCGCAGCACGTTGCCGACGCACCAGAAGGCGCTGGTCGACACGACGCGCTGGTCCATGAGCGCCATCGCCTCCGCGCCGCCGGCCCACAGCGCGTTCATGACGGACTGCAGGTCCTGCTGGTGCACGACGAGCACGTCGGGGTTGAGGCTCTCGCGCTGCGCGTCGGCGGGCGCGTCGTCGAGGACGACGGTCAGGCCGGGGCCGGTGACGGGCACGGAGCCGCCCTCGACGAGGTCGGCGACGGACGGCGTCGGCAGCGCGAACCCGGAGTCGGCGTTCTGCTCGGCGGCGAGGCGCTCGACCTCGGCGCGCAGGGCGTCGACCTCGACGGACATGCGCTGCACGTTCGCGGCCTGCTGGCGCGAGAGCTCCCCGAGGTCCTGGGGGTGGCGGTCGGGGCCGGCGTCGGCGGTGCGCGCGCTCACGGTGAACAGCACGCCGGACAGCCCGAGGACGGCGCCCACGGCCACGGCACCGCGGCCGAGGCGGCCGCGTCGGGGCCGCTCGGCGGCCGGTGCGGGGTCGCCCGCCGCCCGGTGGGCCCGCTGGCTCACGCCTGCTCCTTCCGCTCGTCGTGACCGGCACGCACGGCGGCCGGGACGACGGCACTACGCTAGGTCACGATCGGCGCCGTGCCGACATCCGGTCCGCCGACGTACCCGCCGACGTACCTCGGACGGCGGTGCCGAGGCGGACGGGCGGCGGCCGCCGGACCACCGTCGCAGACAGGAGCTCACCGACGTGCCCGAGTCCAAGTCCCGCAAGAAGCCCGCGTTCACCCCGCCGCCGGGCAAGCCGGCCGCGCCCAAGCCGCTGCCGCGCTGGTACCTGCCGCTGGCCATCGGCCTCATGATCCTCGGCCTCGTCTGGCTGGTGACGACGTACCTGTCGCCGGGTGCCGCGTACCCCGTGCCGGGCATCGGCCAGTGGAACCTGGCGATCGGCTTCGCGATCATCGTCGTCGGCTTCGGGATGCTCACGCGCTGGCGGTGACCCACCGCTCCGTCCACAGGTTCTACCCGTGGTCGAGGGTTCGGTACACAGGCGGTGCACAGAGCTGTGGATAACTACACGCGTGTAATTCCACAGGTGTGAGCAACGCTGGGGACGCCGCTCGGGGCCCCGGAACCTTGGCTCAGCGGAACCCTGCGGAGGCGTACACCCCGAGCGAGACGCCCACGAGCACCAGGGTGACGACCACGGGCGCGAGCACGGCGACGAGCCGTCGCCGCTCCTTCGGCGCGTACGCGTAGGCGGCACCGAGGGCGGCCCCGACGACGAGGCCGCCGAGGTGCGCCTGCCACGAGATGCCCGGCACCACGAAGCCGAGGACGCCGTTGAGCACGAGCACGCCGATGATGCCGCGCGCGTCGCGGCCCAGCCGCCGCAGCACGACGAGCACGGCGCCGAACAGGCCGAAGACGGCACCGGACGCACCGACGAGCCAGGTGAGCCACCCGTCGGTCGCGGTGGCGAGCGCCAGCGCGCCCACCGACCCGCCGACGGCGCTCAGCAGGTAGAGCGTCACGTACCGGGCACGGCCCAGCGTCTGCTCCAGGTACGGCCCGACCATCCACAGCGCGACCATGTTGAACGCGATGTGCAGCAGCTGGCCGGGCGCGTGCAGGAACGCCGACGTGAGGAAGCGCCACGGCTCGGCCGCGCCGAGGTACGGCATGAACGCCAGGCGCTGCGAGAACTCGGGGACGGTGCGCTGGAGCAGGTAGGCCACGACGCAGATCCCGATGAGCGCCAGCGTGACGACCGGCCGCCCGCGCCGCACGGGGGCGCCGAGCGCGGTCCGCTGCTCCGGCGCCGTGCGCGCCGCCTGCGCCACGCAGTCGACGCAGTGGAACCCGACGGCGGCGGGCACCTGGCAGTCCGGGCACGCCGGCCGGCCGCAGCGCTGGCACGTCGTGTAGGCCACGCGGTCGGGGTGGCGCGGGCAGACCGGGGGCTGGTCGGCCGGCGGCTCCGGGAGGGAGCCGCCGGCCGGCGTCGACGTGCTGATCTCAGTCCTCCACGGAGATCGACGTGATCGTGATGTCCTGCACCGGACGGTCACCGGGCCGCGTGGGTGCGGCGGCGATGGCGTCGACGACCTGGCGGCCCGCGTCGTCCGCGACCTTGCCGAAGATCGTGTGCTTGCCGTTGAGCCAGGTGGTCGGCGCGACGGAGATGAAGAACTGCGAGCCGTTGGTGCCGCCGACCTTGCCCGTCACCGGGTCCATCCGCTTGCCGGCGTTGGCCATGGCGAGCAGGTAGGGCTCCGAGAAGGTGAGCTCGGGGTGGATCTCGTCGTCGAACTGGTAGCCGGGGCCGCCACGGCCGGAGCCGAGCGGGTCGCCGCCCTGGATCATGAAGCCGGGGATGACGCGGTGGAAGACGACGTCCTTGTACAGGGGGTCGGTGCGGGGCGAGCCCGTCGACGGGTCGGTCCACTCGATGGCGCCCGTGCTCAGCCCGACGAAGTTCTCGACGGTGCGCGGCGCGTGGTTCTCGTAGAGCTCGACCCGGATGTCACCGGCGGTCGTGTGGATGGTCGCGAACATCTGCCCAGTCTTCCACGGGCCGCCGACGCCGCACGGGGCAGCCGTGGACGTCCGGTGAAAGAGGGGCGGACCAGGCACGACGGTGGCAGAGTGAGGGGCCACAACCCACCGTCGTCGAGACCAGTCCGGGAGTGGACATGACCCATCGTCCGAAGATCGACGTGGACACCGAGCGTCTGAAGGTGCAGGCCGCGGGTCTGGGCGCGTCGCTGGCCGACGCCGCAGGTGTCGCGAAGCTGGGCGCCATCGACGCCGCCGCGAAGGCGTCCGACGCGGCGGGCCACGCGAAGGAGTGGACGACCCCCAAGATCGACGCCCTCGCCGAGTGGCTCGCGCCGCGCGTGGAGCACCTGTACCGGGAGAGCATCAAGGCCACCGCGCCGCAGGTCGAGAAGGCCGCGCTCAAGGCGACGCCCGCGATCGACCAGGCGCACGAGAAGATCGTCGCCGAGCTCATCCCGAAGGTCGTCGCCGCCGTCAACGAGGCCGCCGTCAAGGCGGGGGCCGCGACGACGGTCGCCGCGACGGTCGCCGGCAAGCAGTCGAAGAAGGCCGCCAAGGCCGCCGCCGCGGCCGCCGCCAAGGCCGAGAAGAAGGGCTCCGGCGCGAAGAAGTTCCTCCTCGTCGCCGGGCTGCTGGGCGCCGGTGCCGCCGCCTTCGCCTGGGCGCGCTCGCGCTCGACCACCGACCCGTGGGCCGAGCCGTGGGAGCCGGGCGACTCGACGACCGCCGAGTCGCTCCGCACGCGCGCGCAGGCCGCCACCGGCGACGCCGCGGACGCCGTGGGCGAGGCCGCCGGGTCGGCCGTCGCGAAGAGCCGGGAGGCCACCAAGAAGGCCGCGGAGCGCGTCTCCGCCGCCACGGAGGACCTGTCCGAGAAGGCCAAGGAGGCCAGGGACGCCGCGGAGGAGACGGCCCGCAAGGTCACCCGCCGCTCGGCCGCCAAGACGCCGGACCAGACCAAGCCGACCGAGGGTCTGCAGACGGACGTGCCGGCCACGACCGAGGGCCTGCCCGCCGAGACCGCCACGACCGGCGACGCGCCGGACCCGGTCGTCGACTCGCGTCCCGAGGGGGAGCGCGGCACGTCGGGCTCCTGAGCCCCCGCGCCTCGCGCCGCACGCACCGGCCCCGGTCCGCACGGACCGGGGCCGGCGTGCGTCCGGGTCGGGGCAGCCGCTGAAACCATTCGGGCGTTCCACCGCGAGCGGGCGGTCGGGCAGCATCACACCCGGCCCCCGCCCCGGACGACGACGCCGTCGCCCCCGCCGGAGGCATGTGGGAGCGCTCCACCGGCGCTCGCCGTCGTCCTCGTGAAGGGGTGCGTCCATGTCTGGTCCCGCACGCGCCGGCCGCTCGCTGTGGGCCGGTGCCGCCGCCGTCGCGCTCGCCGCCGGCGCGGTCACCGTCCCGCTGTCCGCGGCCAGTGCCGCGCCCGCGTACAACTACGCCGAGGCGCTGCAGAAGTCCATGTTCTTCTACCAGGCGCAGCGCTCCGGCGACCTGCCCGACGACTTCCCGGTGTCCTGGCGCGGCGACTCCGGCCTGCGCGACGGCGCGGACGTGGGGGAGGACCTGACCGGCGGCTGGTACGACGCGGGCGACCACGTGAAGTTCGGCCTGCCGATGGCGTTCACCGCCACGATGCTCGCGTGGGGCGCGATCGAGAGCCCGCAGGGGTACACGCGGGCCGGTCAGCTCGACGAGCTCAAGGACAACCTCCGCTGGGTCAACGACTACTTCGTCAAGGCGCACACCGCGCCGAACGAGCTCTACGTGCAGGTCGGCAAGGGCGACGACGACCACAAGTGGTGGGGCCCCGCCGAGGTCATGACCATGGCACGGCCGGCGTACAAGATCACCGCGTCGTGCCCCGGCTCCGACGTCGCCGCCGAGACCGCCGCGTCGCTCGCGTCGGCGTCCGTGCTGTTCCGCCAGGACGACCCGGCGTACGCGTCGACCCTGCTCACGCACGCGAAGCAGCTGTACGCGTTCGCGGACACGTACCGCGGGAAGTACTCCGACTGCGTCACCGACGCCCAGTCGTTCTACCGGTCGTGGTCCGGCTACCAGGACGAGCTGGTGTGGGGCGCCTACTGGCTCTACGAGGCGACGGGCGACGCGACGTACCTGGCGAAGGCCGAGGCCGAGTACGACAAGCTGAGCAACGAGAACCAGACCACGACCAAGTCGTACAGGTGGACCGTCGCGTGGGACGACAAGTCGTACGCCGCGTACGCGCTGCTGGCCATGGAGACGGGCAAGCAGAAGTACGTCGACGACGCGAACCGCTGGCTCGACTACTGGACCGTCGGGGTCAACGGCGCCCGCGTGAGCTACTCGCCCGGCGGCATGGCCGTGCTCGACTCGTGGGGCGCGCTGCGGTACGCCGCGAACACGTCGTTCGTCGCGCTCGTCTACTCCGACTGGCTCACCGACCCCGTGCGCAAGGCGCGGTACCACGACTTCGGCGTGCGGCAGATCCACTACGCGCTCGGCGACAACCCGCGGAAGTCGTCGTACGTCGTCGGCTTCGGCGCGAACCCGCCGCAGAACCCGCACCACCGCACCGCGCACGGGTCGTGGCTGGACTCGCTCACGCAGCCGGCCGAGACGCGGCACGTGCTGTACGGCGCGCTCGTCGGCGGGCCCGGGTCCGCGAACGACGCGTACACCGACAGCCGGTCCGACTACGTGGCGAACGAGGTCGCGACGGACTACAACGCCGGGTTCACCTCGGCGCTCGCGCGGCTCACCGAGGAGTACGGCGGCACGCCGCTGGCGGGCTTCCCCGTGGCGGAGCGGCCCGACCAGGACGAGCTGTTCGTCGAGGCGAAGCTCAACCAGCCGGCCGGCGGCACGTTCACCGAGGTCAAGGCGATCATCCGCAACCGGTCCGCCTTCCCGGCGCGGTCGCTGCGCGACGCGTCGATCCGGTACTGGTTCACGCTCGACGGGTCCGACCCGGCGTCGGGGCTCACCGTCTCGACGAACTACAGCGAGTGCGGCACGCAGACGAACGCGGTGCGGCACGCCGGCGGGAACCTGTACTACGCCGAGCTGCGGTGCGCCGGGCAGGACATCCACCCGGGCGGCCAGTCGCAGCACCGCCGCGAGATCCAGTTCCGGGTCAGCGGGGGAGCGGCGTGGGACGCGGCGGACGACCCCTCGTCCGCGGGTCTGCCGGCCACCGGCGACCCCGTCAAGACCGCGGCGATCACGCTGCACGAGGCCGGGCGCCTCGTGTGGGGCACGGTGCCGGACGGGACGTCGACGCCCACGCCCACCCCCACGCCCACCGTGACGCCGACGCCGACCCCCACCCCGACCGTGACGCCGACCCCGACCGTGACGCCGACGCCCACCGTGACGCCCACGCCCACGCCCACGACGTCCCCCGGGACGTGCGCGGTCCGGTACTCGGCGAACAGCTGGAGCAGCGGCTTCACCGCCACGGTCCGCCTCACCAACACGGGCGCCGCGCCGCTGACCTGGGCGCTCGCGTTCGACCTGCCGGCCGGGCAGACGCTCCAGCAGGGCTGGTCCGCGACGTGGGCGCAGTCCGGCACCCGCGTCACCGCGACCGGCGCCGCGTGGAACACGACCCTCGCCCCGGGTGCGTCCGTGGAGCTCGGCTTCAACGGCGCGCACACCGGCCAGACCTCCGCGCCGCGGGCCTTCACGGTCAACGGCACGGCCTGCACCGTGGGCTGAGGGCCACCGACGGGCCCCGGTCCGGCTCGACCGCCGAGTCGCCGGGTCGGGGCCGAACCACCACCGCCAGGCCCGTCCATGAGGGCGCCGGCGGTGCGTGCGTCCGACGCGGGGGCGGTCAGGACGCACGACGAGGGCGCCGCACGTCACGTGCGGCGCCCTCGTGGCACGAAAGCCGGTTGACCGGGCGCCGGGCGACCCGCGACGCTGCGCGGATGACGGCTCCCGCGCACGACGCGCCCCCGCTGACCGACGTCGAGATCTGGCCGCTGCTGGGTGTGCGGGTCCGCAGCGGGGACCTCGAGCTGCGGGCCCCGGACGACCGGACGCTCCTCGACCTGGCGCGCCTCGCCGCCCGCGGCGTGCACCCGCCGGACTACATGCCCTTCCTCGTGCCGTGGACGCGCGGCACGCCCGTGCAGGTGGCGCGCAGCGTCATGACGTACCAGTGGGGCCTGCGCCAGCGCACGACGCCCGCCGACTGGGCGATCGAGCTCGCGGTGCTGCACGACGGCGTGCCGGTGGGCACGCAGGGCATGTACGCGAAGGACTTCGCCGTGACCCGCAGCGCCGAGACCGGCTCGTGGCTCGGCCTCGAGCACCACCACCAGGGCATCGGCACGCGGATGCGCCTGCTGATCCTGCACCTGCTGTTCGAGGGCCTGGGCGCGGAGCACGCGACGACGTCGGCGTTCGTCGACAACCCGGGCTCGTCGGGCGTCACGCGCAAGATCGGGTACCGCCCGAACGGCGTGCTGCACCAGGCGCGCGAGGGCGGCGCCGTCGAGAGCCGGCTGTACGTGCTCGACCGCGCCGACTGGGACGCGCGCCGCGACGAGCTGCGGCCGGACGTGCAGATGGAGGGCGTCGAGGCGCTGCGCGAGCAGCTCGGGCTGGGCTGACGCGCGCGGTCGGCGGCCCGGCTCACGGCGCGCCGGGTGCACCGCCCGCGGGTGTGCGCAGGTACGCGTCCGCCTGGAGCCGGAACAGCGCGTGGTACCGGCCCCCGAGCCGCATGAGCGACTCGTGGTCGCCCTCCTCGAGCAGGCGGCCCTGCTCGAGGACGACGATGCGGTCCGCCGTGCGCACGGTCGCGAAGCGGTGCGCGATGAGGAGCGTCGTCCGCGCGTTCTCGTTCTCGGCGAGCCGGGCGAAGACGTCGGCCTCCGCCTGGGCGTCCAGGGCGGCGGTCGGCTCGTCGAGGACCAGGACCGGTGCCTCACCGACCAGCGCCCGCGCGAGCGCGACGCGCTGCCACTGCCCGCCGGAGAGCTGGTGGCCGCCGGCGAACCACCGCCCGAGCTGCGTGTCGAGGCCCGACGGCAGCGCGGCGAGGATGCTCTCGGCCTGCGCACCCTGCGCCGCCCGCCAGGCGCGCTCGTCGTCCCACGGCGTGTCGATCGCACCCAGGGCGATGTTCTCGCGCGCGGTCAGCTCGTACTGCAGGTAGTCCTGGAAGAGCACGGAGACGGCGCGGCGCAGCTCCGCCGTGCCGTACTCGTCGACGCGTCGCCCGTCGAGGAGGATCTCGCCCCGCGTCGGGCGGTACATCCCCGTGAGCAGCTTGACGATCGTCGTCTTGCCGGCGCCGTTCTCGCCGACGAGCGCGACGGTCGCACCTGCGGGGACCGACATGCTGAGGCCCTGCAGCACGTCCCGGTCCGTCCCGGGGTAGCGGAACCAGACGTCGCGGAACTCGATGCCCGTGCGCAGCGGCGCGGGCACGGGGAGGTCCGCGGTCGAGACCTCCTCCTCGGGCAGGCGGAGGAACGCGAAGAGGTTCGCGAGGTAGATGCGGTGCTCGGCGAGCTGCGCGATGCCGCCGAGGAACGCCAGGGCCGACGCGCTGACCCCCGCCATCGCGGTCAGGTACGCGGCCATCCGTCCGACGTCGCCCAGCGCGAGCGCGTCACGCACCGCCAGCACGGTCGCCGCACCGACCGCGGCCGCGCCCACGACGGACGCCGCCGTCGTCGCGACCAGGCGCTGCCGCTCGACCTCGCCGTCGACCCGCAGGAACCCGGCGAGGGCACCCCGGTACCGCTCGACGAAGTGGCCCGTGACCCGCAGCAGACGGGTCTCCTTGTACGCCCGGTCGCTCGTCACGAGGTTGAGGAGGTAGTTGAGGCGGCGCCTCTCCTCGGTGCGCCGGTTCTCGACCGCCCACAGCCGCCGGGCGAAGACGATCTCGCTGACCACGGCCGGGACGGGCGCGAGGACGACGGCGAGCGCCACCCACGGGTCCCACGCGACGAGCACCAGCGACACGCTGGCGAACGCGACCCCGCCCGTCACGAGACCCACGAGGTCGCGGAAGACCATGTACGGCCGGCTGTTGGACTCCGCCACCGCGCGCTGCAGCTTGTCGTAGACCTCGGCGTCCTCGAAGTCCGCGAGCCCGAGTCTCGCCGCCTTCTCCATGACCATGACGCCGAAGGAGTTCGCCACCCGCGTCTGGAGCAGGTTCTCGCCGTAGCTCTGCACCGCACCGCCCGCCTGGGCGAGCAGCCCCAGCGCGGCGAGGCCGGCCACCCACCACCACAGGCGCGAGCCGGCCACGCCGTCCACCGCCCTGCTCACCTCGTCCACGACACCGGCCACGGCCATGACGTTCGCCGCCGGGACGAGCGCCACGACCGTCGTGGTCACGAGGACGAGCGTGGCCAGCGCCGGCGAGGCGCGGACCACGGTGGCGAGCGTCGGACGCCACGTCCGGTCCCGCCCGTCGGGCGGCGCCGACGTCGCGGTCACGAGCCCTCCGACGTCGCCGCCACGCGGGCGATCGCCTCCGCGCGGCGCCGCGCCGCCTCGACCCCGAGACGCCAGAGCCCGTAGGAGCGGCTCTCCTCGTTCACCCGCATCGGCAGCGCCCTGTTGAGCCGCATGTGCTGGACCGACTCGAGCACCGTCCGTGCCGTGCACGGCAGCAGCCGACGCTCCCCGAGGTCCCGCACCACCGCGGCATACCCCTCCACCGCCACCCGGAGCCGGTCCGAGGTGGGGTCGAGCGCCGCCCGCAGGCCGAGGACGTCGAGGTCCGCGTCGGGCCCGTCGGGACTCACGAGCGCGGCGACGCGGCGTCGGTGCTCACGGAACTCCGTGCGCAGCGGCGACGCCGGGTCCGGCACCGGGACCGCCGCCAGCAGGTCGGTCGACGGGTCCGCGGCGGTCCAGGCGTCGTGGACCTCGGCCAGCAGCGCCGCACCGAGGTGGTGCGCGGCGATCCCGGCGTCCCCGGAGCGGCGGTAGCGGGCCACCGCCGCGGCGCTGTGGGAGCACGCCCGGAACACGGGCAGCGCGGCCTCGTACCCGGCGGCGCCGCCGTAGCGGCCGAGCTCCGGCCGGAAGGTCGACGTCCGCAGGTCCGCGAGCCGCCCGCGACGCACGGCGTCCGCCGCCCAGTCCGTGACGAGCTGCCGCAGGGCCGGCGCGTCACCGTGCTCCCGGGGCCGCAGCCGCAGGCGCAGGTGGTGCGCCGGGTCGGCGTACCGGATGAAGAACCACGCGTCGAGCGGCGCGACCTGCCCGACGGCCGCGACCAGCGCCTCGAGGTCGTCGGCGACGACGACGTCCAGCTGGTCCTCGGAGGCGTACAGCGACACGTTCACCCACGGCGCGTCGAGGGGCCGGGCGAGGCGCGTCTGCACCGGCCCGGCGGTGGCGACGGCGGGTGCGACGAGGTCGACCGCGGGCGTGTCGGCGACCACCGGCACGACCAGCTCGGGGGCGTAGCGGCGGCCCGCGGCGTCGGTCAGCCACAGGTCGTGCGGCGCCGGCAGCATCTCCTCGACGGCACCGGCGCCGTGCGCCCGGTCGAGCGTCTCCACGAGGAGCTGCACGTCGTCGTCACGCTCGAGGTCCACCGCCAGCCGGTTGTCGACCTCGGCCGCGTAGACGTGCCGCGGGACGCCCCGCGCGGCGCACCAGGCGCGCACCGCGTCGGCCTGCGCCGCGCCGGCGAGGGCGCGCCACCCGCTGACGACCGGGTCCTCGACGGTCCACCGGGCCGGGGAGAGCACGGTGCGGCCCCGGACGACCCGGGGGAGCCGCGGCGCCCGCCACAGTCGCCCCCAGTCGAACCCCGGCACGTCGTCGACGCCGTCCTGCGAGACCTCGAGCAGCAGGCGGACGGCGTTCGGCGCCCCGGCGAACGACAGCATGTGGTTCTGGGTGAAGCGCAGGAGCTCGCCCGTGCGCGCCCACCGCAGGTACAGGCGCGACCCCGTCGACCCGACGAGCACGTCCTCCAGGCGCACCTGCTGCTCGGGCGGCAGGGTGGGGCTGCAGTTCACGACCGTCTCGAGGTCGTGGTGCACGGCGCTGCGGCTCACGTTGCCGCTGCGCCCGTCGTAGGACAGGTAGCGCAGGTCGACCGTCCGCGTCCCCGAGAGGACGCGGTCGTGGTCGGCGGCGAGGCGCGACACCGCCGCCTCGCCCGGACCGAGCAGGCCGGTGAAGCGGCCGAAGCTGCGACCGCCAGGGGCCATGCTGCCGGCGGGCAGGACGACGCGGAAGTCGCCCTCGTCGACCGCCCGGGCGGACGCGGCGGCGACCGCGACGAAGACGTCCAGCGCCGGGCGGGGGACGCCGCGCTCGCCGACCGCCGCGGCGAGCGCCTCGACGTGCGCGTCGGTGAGCTCGAGCTCGTCGTCGCCACCGTGGGCGTGCTCCAGCAGCAGCGCGGTGAGGACGGCGTCGCGGGCGTCGTCCCGGCCCGGCGCCTCGGCGGCGGGCAGCGCCCACGAGCGCGGCGGGTACGCGTAGCCGTCCGGCGCCTCCAGGCCGAGCTCGGCGCTCACGAGCTCGAGCAGGGGCACCTCCGCGAAGAGTCCCTCCCGCTCGACGAGGGCCTGCTCGAACGCACGCAGGTGCGGCGCGCGCCCACCCGACCCGGCGATCCGCACGAGGGTGGCCGCGGCGTCGGCGACGGCGTCACCGACCTGCCGGCTCAGGCCGTCGCTGACGAGCGACGCCCCCGCGTCGACGGCGAGCAGCGTGCGTGCCCCGTCGGGGAGGAGCGCCGTCTGGAGCTCGTGCAGCCGGTCGGCGGCGGCCGCGAGCCCGTCGACCGACGTGACCGCGGCGCAGGCGGCGTCCACGTCCTCCAGCGCCCGCGCCCGGTCCGGGTCCGCCGCACGCAGGTCCGCCGCCAGACGCGCCGCGGCCGAGACCGTGTCGAGGGCCGGGCGCGCGGAGCGCGTGATCACCTGGTGCTCGAGGAGCGTCGCCACGAAGTCCGTCAGCGTGTCGGTGTCGGCGGCGGGGAACGCCTCCTGGAGCCGCGCGACGACCTCCCGCTCCGAGCAGCCGGCGCGCGCCGCCGCGACCGCGGCCTCGACGGCGGGCGTGAGCCGGACGTCGACACGGTTCGACGACGTCCCGGCGAGGGTGTCGGACGAGGCGACGACGAGACGCTCGCCGACGCGGTACAGGAACTCGTTCGGTCGCGTCGGCAGGCCCGCGACGTCCGCCCCGGCCGGCAGGTCGCGCGCGACGTCGCACAGCCACCCGAAGTCCGGTTGCACGCGGACACGGCCGATGACGGGGTCGGCGACCTGCATCGTGGTGCGGTCGCCGAACGTGCCCGTCGTCACCCCGGCGAAGACGCCGTACGGGGTCGCGCGCGTGCTCATGCGCAGCTCGTACCGGCGCAGCGCACGCAGCGCACGCTGCACCCGGGCCGGCTCGACGGGCTCACCGGCGGCGACGGCCCGCAGGCGCGCGTGCAGCCGCGGGCTCGCGGCCCGCAGCGCCACGTCGAGGTGCGGGTCCGCCAGCGCCTGCGCGACGCGGGCGCGCGCGCCGTCCGCCCCCGGCAGCGGCGGCAGTGCGTCGCGGTGCGCGAACGGGCGCGCCGGGATGCGCACCATGAAGGCGTCGGCCGGTCGGTACACGACCTGATCGGTCATCTGGGGTCCTTCGGATCGTTGCGGGGGAGACGCGCTCATGCGCCGAGGGACGTGCGCCACGTCGCCGTCGCCGCGGGGTGGGTGTGGGCCAGCAGGGCGAGCCCGACGCCGCTCGCGCCCGTGAGGAGACCGGGGTCGTCCTGGACCGCGCCGTCGTCGGCCACGTCGGGCACCGCGTACGCCGCCCCGGGGGTGGCCGCGGACGTGACCCGCAGCGCCCAGGCGTCCGCGAGCGCACGCAGCGCGTCGTCGTCGCCCGCGACGGACGACGCGCACAGCAGCAGCCCCGCCCAGCCGTGGCACAGGGTGCCGCTGCGCACCGCGTCGCCGTCGGGCCGGGCGAGGAGCGCCGCGCGGGCGGGCGCCGCGAGGGCGTCGTCCCCGGTGGCGACGGCCGCGGCGTGCAGGGCCAGCGCGACGCCGGGGGTGCCGTAGCACCACGCCGTGCGCGAGGGGTCGGGCTCGTCGGCCGCCTGCCCCGTCCACGACGTCGGCCACGTCGGCGCCCCGCCGTCACGGTCCGGGATCCTCCGGCTGACGACCCACGACGCCGCACGCCGCAGCGCCGCGAGGTCGACGTCCGCCACGGCGTGCCGGTGCGCCGTCGCGAGCGCGAGGACGACCCCGGGCACGCCGTGCGCGAGGCCGAGGTTGACGTAGCCGTCGGGGTAGGCGTCGGACTCCCACGCGGTGAGGTAGCGGGTCGGGCTCACCCGGCAGGGCAGCGGCCCGTCGAGCGTGGCGGTGAGCCCGCCGACGATCGTCTGCGCGGCCGCCCGGACCGTCGGCGACGGCGGCAGCACGCGCGACGCGGCCACGAGGGCGAGCAGCTGGCCGGCAGCGCCCGACACGACGTCGTAGTCGCCCCACCCGAGGTCGTCGAGGTCCGGGGGGTCCGCCAGCAGCACGTCGTCCGCCAGGCGCTCCTGCAGCTCCACCAGGCGGTCGAGGTGGGCGGGGTCGGACGCGGCGGCGTCCGCCAGCGCGACCACGGCGCCGCCCGCGCCGGACAGCAGGCCGGGGCCGGCCACGTCAGCCACCGTCGTCTCGTCGAGCACCGCGAGCGCCGCGTCGGCGTGCGCCGTCCACGCGTCCGCCGCCTCGGCGTCGACCCGGGCGAGGGCGCGCAGCAGGAGCGCGCGGCCCGCCGTCACGTCGAGCGCCGCGGGCGTCCCGGTGCCGTGCGGCGTGCCGGGGGGCCGGTCGACGAGCCGCTGCCCGATCGTCACGGCGAGCCGGACGCCGGCGTCGGTGCCGGGGTCCGTCAAGGTCTGGGTGAGAGCCACGTCTCCGCCTCCGGGCAGCGGGGCCCGCACCGAGCACCTCGGTGCGGGCCCCCGTCGATCAGCAGCCGATGGTGCAGATCGTCGTCAGGTTCGGGTTGCACCGCGCCGTGCAGCCGCAGGTCTTCGTGAAGCGCGTGATCGTCCGCAGGATCGGCGAGATCGAGTCGGGCGACGCCGCACCGTTCGGCGTGATGGTGGAGACGCGGACGTCGAGGTCGAAGTCGCTCATGGTTCTCCTTCGAGTGAGCTCTGTTCGAAGAGCCGTCGGATGACAGGACCGGCGCTCCGGGGGCCCTCCGTCGCGCCGCGTGCACCGTAGCGACGCCCATTCGCGTCGTTTTGCCCTGTCCACGGGGGAATGACTGACCGTCCATGTCCGGTTTGGTGTGCCACGGGACGGCGCCGGCCGGCACGGGGGCTGTGCACGGGCCGCCCGCGGCGGCAGAGTGTCCCCTGCGCCACTGTCGTCGCGACCTGTCGTCCTTGCGTCCTGGAGGTGCCGTGCCGACTGCCGCCGCCGTGACCCCCCGCGCCGCGCTCGTCACCGTCGACGACGACGCGGGTGTCTCGCGCGCCGTCGCGCGTGACCTGCGTCGCCGCTACGGCGACCGGTACCGCGTCGTGCGCGCGGAGTCCGGCGCGGAGGCCCTGGCGGCGTGCCGCGAGCTGAAGCTGCGGGGCGAGCAGGTCGCGGTGCTGCTGGCCGACCAGCGGATGCCCGGCATGAGCGGCATCGAGTTCCTCGAGGAGGCGATGGACCTGTTCCCGGTGGCGCGCCGCGTGCTCCTCACCGCGTACGCGGACACGGCGGCGGCCATCGACGCGGTCAACGTCGTCGACCTCGACCACTACCTGCTCAAGCCCTGGGACCCGCCGGAGGAGAAGCTCTACCCGGTGCTCGACGCGCAGCTCGAGGCGTGGCACGACGCCGCGCCGCCCGCCGTGCAGGGCCCGAAGGTCGTGGGGCACCGGTGGTCGGCGCGCTCGACGCAGGTGCGCGAGTTCCTCGCCCGCAACCAGGTGCCGTACCGCTGGTACGCCGTGGAGTCGGCGGAGGGGCGACGCATCCTCGAGGCGGCCGGCGTCGACGGGGAGCGGCTGCCGGTCGTCGTCACCGCGGACGCCGACGTGCTCGTCGCGCCGGACGACGCGGCGCTGGCCGCGCGGGTCGGCCTGTCGGTCGACCCGGCGGCGGACTTCTACGACCTCGTCGTCGTGGGGGGCGGTCCCGCCGGGCTCAGCGCGGCCCTGTACGGCGCGTCCGAGGGGCTGCGGACGGCGCTCGTCGAGCGCACCGCCACGGGCGGGCAGGCGGGCCAGAGCTCCCGGATCGAGAACTACCTCGGGTTCCCGGACGGCCTGTCGGGCGCGCAGCTGACCGAGCGGGCACGGCGCCAGGCGCAGCGGTTCGGCGCGGAGATCGTCATGGCGCGCGACGTCGTGGGGCTCGAGGTGCACGGGTCGGCGCGGGCGGTGCGGTTCGCGGACGGCAGCACGGTGGCCGCGCACGCGGTCGTGCTGGCCAACGGCGTCGCGTACCGCGAGCTCGACGGTCCCGGCCTCGCGGCGCTCGCCGGGCGCGGCGTGTTCTACGGGTCCGCGCTCACGCAGGCCGCGGCGTGCCGGGACCAGGACGTGCACGTGGTCGGCGGCGCGAACTCCGCGGGGCAGGCGGCGCTGTTCCTCGTGCGGGAGGCGCGGTCCGTGACGCTGGTGGTGCGCGGTGACGGGCTCGCGGCGTCGATGTCGCACTACCTCGTCGAGCAGATCGAGGCGCACCCGCGCATCACCGTGCGCACGCGCACGACGGTGGTCGACGCGGTCGGGGACGAGCACCTGGAGGGCCTCGTGCTGCAGGACGTCGACACGGGGGAGAAGGAGTCGGTCGCCGCCGGGTTCCTGTTCGTCTTCATCGGCGCCGCGCCGCTCACCGACTGGCTCGACGGGACCGTCGAGCGCGACGCACGCGGGTTCCTGCGCGCCGGGCACGACCTGCTCGTGGACGGGCACCCGCCCGCCGGCTGGCCGCTGGACCGTCCGCCGTACCACCTGGAGACGAGCGTGCCCGGCGTCTTCGCCGCGGGAGACGTGCGGGCCGAGTCGGCCAAGCGGGTCGCGTCCGCGGTGGGTGAGGGCGCGATGGCCGTCATGCTCGTGCACCGGTACCTGGGGGAGCGGTGAGCGCGCCGGCCGGTGCCGAGCCGTGCGACGTCGCCGAGCTGCGCAGCCTGTTCCTCTTCGAGAGCCTCACGGACGAGCAGCTGGACTGGCTGTGCACGCACGGGCACGTCGAGCGGCGCGACCCCGGCACCCTGTACGGCGAGGGCGAGCCGGCGGAGTGGTTCTACGTGCTGCTCGAGGGCAAGGTGGCGCTCGAGCGGCGCGTCGGCGCCGACGACGTCGAGATCTCCCGCACGTCCCAGCGCGGCGTGTACGGGGGCGCGTGGGCGGCGTACCTGCGGGAGGGCGCGCCGAAGGTGTACCCGAGCACGATGCGCGTGCTGCGGCCGTCGCGCTTCTACGCGCTGCCGTCGTCGGACTTCGCGACGCTCATGACGCGGTGGTTCCCGATGGCCGTGCACCTGCTGGAGGGCCTCGCGACGGGGCAGCACGCGACGCAGCAGGCGGTGAACCAGCGCGAGCGCCTGCTCGCGCTCGGCGCGCTGTCGGCCGGTCTCACGCACGAGCTGAACAACCCCGCCGCCGCGGCCGGCCGCGCGACCTCGGCGCTGCGCGAGCGCGTGGCCGGCATGCGGCACAAGCTCGCGCTCATCGCGTCCGGCCCGTACGACGCGACGACCCTCGCGACGCTCGTCGACCTCCAGGAGCAGGCGGTGGAGTCGCTCGCCAAGACGCGCGCGCCCGGCGCACCGCCGCCGCCCGGGGCGCTCGAGCGCGCCGACGCCGAGGACGCGCTCACCGACTGGCTGGACGCGCACGACGTCGGCACGCCCTGGGAGCTCGCGTCGACGTTCGTCACCGCGGGGCTCGACCCGGCGTGGCTGGACGCCGTCGCGGAGGCGGTCGCGCCCGAGGTGCTGGAGGGCACCGTGCGCTGGCTCGCGTACGCCCTCGAGACCGAGCAGCTCATGAACGACGTCGAGGACGCCACGACGCGCATCTCCACGCTCGTCGGCGCCGCGAAGCAGTACTCGCAGATCGGCCGCGCGCCCGACCGGGAGCTCGACGTGCACGAGCTGCTCGACGCGACGCTGACCATGCTCGACCGGCGGCTCGACGGCATCACGGTCGTGCGCGCGTACGACCGCACGCTGCCGCCCGTGCACGCGTACGGCGCCGAGCTCAACCAGGTGTGGACGAACCTCGTCGACAACGCGGCGCAGGCCATGGACGGCAGCGGCACGCTCACGGTCACGACGCGACGCGTCGACGACTGGCTCGAGGTGGAGGTCGGAGACACCGGTCCCGGCATCCCGCCCGACGTCGTCGACCGGGTGTTCGAGCCCTTCTTCACCACCAAGCCCGTCGGGTCCGGCACCGGGCTGGGCCTCGACATCGCGTGGCGGATCGTCGTCGGCAAGCACCACGGCGACCTGACCGTCCGCTCGCAGCCGGGGGACACCCGCTTCCTCGTACGGCTCCCGTACACCCGCCCCGACGCACCGGAGGTGCTGCCGTCATGACCGTCGACGCGATCGACCCCGCCGCCGCGCCCAGCGGCACCGGCTGCCTCGAGTGCGACGCCGCCGGCGGCTGGTGGGTCCACCTGCGCCGCTGCGCCGCCTGCGGGCACGTCGGCTGCTGCGACACCTCGCCCGCGCAGCACGCGACCGCGCACTGGCGGGCCACCGGCCACCCGGTGGTGCGCTCGTTCGAGCCCGGCGAGGACTGGTTCTGGGACTACTCCACCGAGGACTACGCGCGCGGCCCGGAGCTCGCGCCGCCGCAGAGCAGGCCGGACGACCAGCCGGTGCCCGGCCCGGCCGGGCGCGTGCCGGCCGACTGGCGCTCGCACATCCACGTCTGACCGACCGGCACCGACGGCGCCCGTCGCGCCGCCCGGGGACGGCGACGGCCCCCGCTCCGCAGGGAGCGAGGGCCGTCACGTCGTGGTGGAGCCAAGGGGACTCGAACCCCTAACCCCCTGCTTGCAAAGCAGGTGCGCTACCAATTGCGCCATGGCCCCGGTGCGGCATCTGCCGCGGTGCGGCGTCCGCCGCGGATCGCTCCCGAGGAGCGGCCGGTCACTCGAAGGTGTCGGTGACCTCGGCCCACAGGTCGCGCTCGTCGCGGTCCTGCGCGTACTTCTGCCAGGCGGCGTACCCCACCGCGGCGACCGCGGCGGCCAGCAGGAGCTTCTTCATCGGATCCCCCGTCTCGGGTGGTGCCGGTGGACGCGACCCGTGCGGGTCCGACGCGTGGTGGGCCTAACAGGACTTGAACCTGTGACCTCTTCCTTATCAGGGAAGCGCTCTAACCGTCTGAGCTATAGGCCCGTCTCGCAAACCCCCGTGCACGCTCCGAGGAGCCGACCGGGTGGGTGCGACGGTCGAGACTACCTCAGGCGCGGGGCCGATCCCAAACCGGCGACGGCCGGCGGGAGGGCGCGCGCCGGGCGGCGTCCCGGCCGGACGTCACTCGTCCGTCATGGTCACGTGCACGCCGCCGACGAGCGCCGCCACGAGGTTGTAGAGGAACGCGCCGATCGTCGCGAGCGCGGTCAGCAGGAAGACGTCGATGACCGCGACGAGCGTGGCGGCGGAGATCGTCTTCTGGAACGACACGTAGTCGAGCACGTTGAGCGTGCTCTCCGGGCCGGCGACCTGCGCGATGAGCTCGTCCACGCGCGCGAAGACCTGCAGGCCGTCGAGCGTGAACCACAGCACCGCCGCGGCCACGACGATCATGATGCCGACCGCGACCGACAGCAGGAACGCGAGCTTCATCACCGACCACGGGTCGACGCGCGACACCGACAGGCGCACGCGGCGCGGCCCGCCGACGGTCGGGATGCGGCCCGTGGCGGGACGCGCGGTCGCGCCCGTGGCAGGACCGGTGGGCCGCGGTGCGGCGCCCGCGGCAGGGGCCGTCGCGGTGCTCGCGGCGGCGGCGGTCGCGGGGGCGTCCGGCGTGGTCGTCATCTGCGGGTCCTCGGTCCTCGGGCGGGTCAGCTGGGAGTACGCCTGCGACAGCTTCGTGCTCGTCGCACCCGCCGCCTTCTTGAGCCAGACGGTCGTCGTGTCGACGGCCGTGACGAGGGGCGACGGCTCCTGGGCGCCGTCGGCGTCCGCCGCGGTGCCGGGGGCGTCGGCGGGACGCCCGGTGTCCGTCGCGCGCGTCGCGTCGGGTGTACGTGCACCGTCCGCGGGTCCGGCGCCCGCGGCCCGCTCGGCGACGGTGGGCGCACCCTCACGGACCGTGCCCTCCGCGGCCGAGCCGGCGGAGGAGCCGGCCGACGACCCGCCGGACGCCCCGGTGCGCGGGCCGGTCGGACCGGTGCTGCGCGCCCCGGTGCCGGGCTTCGTCGACGTGCGCTCGGTCGTCGTTGCACCACCCGTCGCACGGCCGCTCGCACCCGTGGCAGGGGGCGTCGGCCGCTTGCGCGGCGGGATCGAGGGGGGCGTGTCGGTCATGCGTCCTCCGCGGGTCGGTCACCGCTGTCCGGCTCCGCCCCGGAGGTGTCGGAGGCGGTCGCGTCCGGCGCGGTGCCGGTCGCCGTGCCGCTGCCGTCGGCTCCGTCGGTGCCCTGGCCGTTCCCGTCCACGGTACCCGCATCGTCCGCGAGGTGTCGCTCGCTGTTCCGGGCGACGGCGATGATCCGGTCGCCCGTGTCGGGCTTGGCGAAGATGACGCCCTGCGTGGTGCGCCCGGTCGCGTTCACCTCGGACGTGGAGGACCGCACGATCTTGCCGCGCTCCATGATGACGAGCACCTCGTCGTCCGCGTCCGTCACGAGCGCGCCGACGAGCTCGCCGTTGGCCTCGGGCAGGTTCGCGACCTTGATGCCCAGGCCGCCGCGGCCCTGCTGGCGGTAGTTCTCCACCGTGAGGGCCGTGCGCTTGGCGATGCCGCCCTGCGTGACGGTGAACAGGTAGGCGTCCTCGCGGACGACGTCCATCGCGAGCAGGTCGTCCTCGCCGCGGAACTTCATGCCCGTGACGCCGCTCGTGGCGCGGCCCATCGGGCGCAGCGCCTCGTCGGACGCCGTGAACCGCACGGACTGGCCCTGCCGCGACACGAGGATGACGTCCTGGTCGGGGTCGACGAGCCGCGCCGAGACGAGCTCGTCCGGCCGGCCCTCCTCGTCCTCGCGCAGGTTGATTGCGATGACGCCGCCGGAGCGGTTCGAGTCGTACTCCGTCAGGCGCGTCTTCTTCACGAGGCCGCGCCTGGTCGCGAGCACCAGGTGCTCCGCCTGCTCGTAGTCGCGCAGGTCCAGCACCTGGGCGATCCGCTCGCCGGGCTGGAACGCGAGCAGGTTCGCGACGTGCTGGCCCTTGGCGTCGCGGCCGCCCTCGGGCAGCTCGTAGCCCTTGGCGCGGTACACGCGGCCGAGGTTCGTGAAGAACAGCAGCCAGTGGTGCGTCGTCGTGACGAAGAAGTGGTCGACGATGTCGTCCTCGCGCAGCTGCGCGCCGCGTACGCCCTTGCCGCCGCGGCGCTGCGCCCGGTACGCGTCGACGCGCGTGCGCTTGGCGTAGCCGCCGCGCGTGATCGTGACGACCACGTCCTCCTCGGCGATGAGGTCCTCGACGCTGACCTCGCCGTCGAACGGGAGGATGGTCGTGCGGCGCTCGTCCCCGTAGCGCTCGACGACCGTCGTCATCTCGTCGCTGATGATCTGGCGCTGGCGGACCGGCGACTCGAGGATCTCGGTGAGCTCGACGATGCGCGCCTCGAGCTCGGCGTGCCGCTGCAGGATCTCCTGGCGCTGCAGGGCGGCGAGGCGGCGCAGCTGCAGGTTGAGGATCGCCTGCGCCTGCTGCTCGTCGATCTCCAGCAGCTCCATCAGGCCCGCGCGCGCCGTGTCGGCGTCGGGGGAGCGGCGGATGAGCGCGATGACCTCGTCCAGCGCGTCGAGCGCCTTGAGGTAGCCGCGGTAGATGTGGATCTCTTCCTCGGCGCGCCGCAGGCGGAAGCGGGTGCGGCGCTGGATGACGTCGATCTGGTGCGCGGTCCAGTGCCGCACGAACGCGTCGAGGCTGAGCGTGCGGGGGACGCCGTCGACGAGGGCGAGCATGTTCGCGCCGAACGTGTCCTGCAGCTGCGTGTGCTTGTACAGGTTGTTGAGCACGACCTTGGCGACGGCGTCGCGCTTGAGCACGATGACCAGGCGCTGGCCGGCGCGGCCGGACGTCTCGTCGCGGATGTCCGCGATGCCCTGCACCTTGTTGTCGCGGACCAGGTCCGCGATCTTCTTCGCGAGGGTGTCGGGGTTCACCTGGTACGGCAGCTCGGTGACCACCAGGCACTGCCGGTTCTGGATCTCCTCGACCTCGACGACCGCGCGCATCGTGATGGAGCCGCGACCGGTGCGGTACGCCTCGTCGATGCCCCGGCGCCCGAGGATCGTCGCGCCCGTCGGGAAGTCCGGGCCCTTGATGCGCTGCAGCAGCGCCTCGAGGAGCTCCTCGCGCGTCGCCTCCGGGTGCTCCAGGTACCACTGCACACCCGCCGCGACCTCGCGCAGGTTGTGCGGCGGGATGTTGGTGGCCATGCCGACCGCGATGCCGGCCGAGCCGTTGACCAGCAGGTTCGGGAACCGGGACGGCAGGACGACCGGCTCCTGCGTGTGGCCGTCGTAGTTGTCCTGGAAGTCGACGGCGTCCTCGTCGATGTCGCGGACCATCTCCATGGCCAGCGGCGCCATCTTGCACTCGGTGTACCGCGGCGCGGCGGCCGGGTCGTCACCGGGGGAGCCGAAGTTGCCCTGCCCCGCCACGAGCGGGTACCGCATGGACCAGTCCTGCACGAGGCGGACGAGGGCGTCGTAGATCGCCGTGTCGCCGTGCGGGTGGTACTTGCCCATGACGTCGCCGACGACGCGGCTGCACTTGGAGAACTGCCGGTCCGGCCGGTAGCCGCCGTCGTACATCGCGTACAGCACGCGGCGGTGCACGGGCTTCAGGCCGTCGCGGACGTCGGGCAGGGCGCGGCCGACGATCACGGCCATCGCGTAGTCGAGGTACGAGCGCTGCATCTCGAGCTGCAGGTCGACCTGGTCGATGCGGCCGTGCTCGATCTCGCCGGGAATCTCGCTCACGTGCGGGTCACTCCAGTGTCGCGGGGGTCAGGGGGCGCGGTGGTGCGGGTCGCGCCTAGATGTCGAGGAAGCGCACGTCCTTGGCGTTGCGCTGGATGAACGCGCGGCGGGCCTCGACGTCCTCACCCATGAGCACCGAGAAGATCTCGTCCGCGGCGGCGGCCTCGTCGAGCGTCACCTGCAGGAGCGTGCGGTGCTCGGGCGACATCGTGGTCTCCCACAGCTCCGAGTAGTCCATCTCGCCGAGACCCTTGTAGCGCTGCACGCCGTTCTCCTTGGGCAGGCGCTTGTTGTTCGCGCGCCCGTCTGCGATCACGGCGTCCCGCTCGCGGTCCGAGTAGACGTAGTCGTGCGGCGCGTTCGACCACTTGATGCGGTACAGCGGCGGCTGGGCCATGTACACGTAGCCCTGCGTGATGAGCTCCGGCATGTAGCGGAACAGCAGCGTCAGCAGCAGCGTGCGGATGTGCTGGCCGTCCACGTCGGCGTCGGCCATGAGCACGATCTTGTGGTACCGGAGCTTCGAGACGTCGAAGTCCTCGCCGATGCCGGTGCCGAACGCCGTGATGAGGGCCTGCACCTCCTGGTTGCCCAGGGCGCGGTCGAGGCGCGCACGCTCGACGTTCAGGATCTTGCCGCGGATCGGCATGATCGCCTGCGTCCGCGGGTTGCGGCCGCGGACCGCCGAGCCGCCGGCGGAGTCGCCCTCGACGATGAACACCTCGCACTCGGCGGGGTTGTTCGACTGGCAGTCGCGCAGCTTGCCGGGCATCGAGTTCGACTCGAGCAGGCCCTTGCGGCGCGTGGCCTCGCGAGCCTTGCGGGCGGCCATGCGGGCCGTCGCCGCCTGGATCGCCTTGCGGATGACGTCGCGCGCCTCGGTCGGGTGCGAGTCCAGCCAGTCGCCGAGGCGCTCGTTGACCGCGCGCTGCACGAACGTCTTGGCCTCGGTGTTGCCGAGCTTCGTCTTGGTCTGGCCCTCGAACTGCGGCTCGCCGAGCTTGACGGAGATGACGGCGGTCAGACCCTCGCGGATGTCGTCGCCCGTGAGGTTCTCGTCCTTCTCCTTGATGATGTTCTTGTCGCGGGCGTACCGGTTGATCAGCGACGTCATCGCCGCCCGGAAGCCCTCCTCGTGCGTGCCGCCCTCGGTCGTCGAGATCGTGTTCGCGAAGGTGTGCACCGACTCGCTGTACGCGCTCGTCCACTGCAGCGCGATGTCGACCGAGATGCGCCGCTCCGTGTCCTCCGCGGTGATCTCGATGACGTCCTGGTGCACGAGCTCGACCTTCTTGGCCGAGTTCAGGTGCGTCACGTAGTCGACGAGGCCGCCGTCGTACTTGTAGGTGACGCTGCGGCCCTGCGGTGCCTCGGTCGTGCCGTCCGTCGTCGCACCGGGGTCGGCCGTGCCCGGGTCCGTGACCTCGTCCTCCGTGCCGGTGTGCTGCGGCCGCTCGTCCGTGAGCGTGATGCGCAGGCCCTTGTTGAGGAACGCCGTCTGCTGGAAGCGCGAGCGGAGGGTCTCGAAGTCGAAGTCGACCGTCTCGAAGATGGTCGGGTCGGCCCAGAACGTCTGGCTGGTGCCCGTCTCCTCGGTCGCCCCGCCGCGGCGCAGCTCGCCGACCGGGCGGCCGCCGTCCGCGAAGTCGAGCTCCCACGCGTAGCCGTCCCGCTTGACGCGCGACTCCACGCGCCGCGAGAGGGCGTTGACCACGGAGATGCCGACGCCGTGCAGGCCGCCCGAGACGGCGTAGCCGCTGCCGCCGAACTTGCCGCCGGCGTGCAGGATCGTCATGACGACCTCGAGCGTGGGCCGGCCCTCGGTCGGGTGGATCGCGACGGGGATGCCGCGGCCGTTGTCGGTGACGCGCACGCCGCCGTCGGCGAGCAGGGTCACCTCGATCGTGTCGCAGTAGCCGGCCAGCGCCTCGTCGACCGAGTTGTCGACCACCTCGTACACGAGGTGGTGCAGGCCGCGCGCGCCCGTCGACCCGATGTACATGCCGGGGCGCTTGCGCACCGCCTCGAGGCCCTCGAGCACGGTGATGGCGCTCGCGTCGTACGACCCGCCGTTGGGTGCGGGCCGACCGGTCGGGGCGGGCGTCGCGGGGGTGGCGTCGTCGCCGTGGTCCGAGTCGGTGTCGCGAGGGGTGCTCTGGTCGGCCACGGGCGGCGGGTCTCCTCGAGAGGTCTGCGCGCGCGATGCGCGTCGAGAGCGTCTGCGAGCGGCCGGGAGACCGGATCACCCCGCGCGGGCGGAGATCGCCGCGCAGGAGGGCACGCAGACGCCTGCATTGACCGTTCCAGTCTACCTGGTGGGCGCCCGGGAACGGGGCACGTGCGGGCGATGCCGTGGACACGATCCCGCGCCGCGCGGCTGGGGTCGGCTCGCGACGACGACGCCGGGCCCGGTCAGCCCCAGGTGTCCCGCGGCCCGCGGCCCTGCACGCGCTTCGGCCCGCGCCCGAACCCGTGCCCGCCCGCCGGCCCCAGCACGTCCACCTGCACCACGACGCCCGGGCCGAGCGCCTCGTCGAACCGCGCCAGCATCGCCGGCGCCAGCAGGCGCAGGTTCGCCGCCCACGCGCTCGACGACGCCCGCACCGTCAGCAGCCCCGCCTCGAACGACTCGTACGTGCAGTGCTCCGCGACCTGCGGCCCGACGATGTGCGCCCACCGGTGCACGAGGTCGCCCACCACGAGCCCCGGCTCCCAGCCGAGGTCCCGCGCGAGCCGGCCCGCCGAGACCGACAGCGGCTGCGGGTCGCGCGGGCCGGGTGCGGCGCCGCTCGACGCGACCGTGCCGCGCGCCGGCTGGCCGGGACGCAGGC
>NZ_JBFTEP010000039.1:0-28790 GCF_047229365.1 Cellulomonas pasadenensis
GGCCGCGCCCCGGCGCCGGCCGCCCGGCGTCCCGTCAGCCGGCGCACTGCCCGCTCCGCGGTCCGCCCACGGTCGTCGTCGCCGGGTCGACGACGACGCCGTTCGCGTTGCCCGCGCACGCGAGCGCGCCGACGACGTCGACGTGCTCCACCGCCACGTGCCCGGAGCTCTGCTCCACCGTGAGCGCGCCGTACCGGCTCTGCCGCTGCAGGCCGTCGTCGAGCCACTCCCACGGGCCCTCCTCGCTGCGTCGCAGCCCGCCGAGCACGACCCCGGCGCGCGCGTCGCGCACGGTGACCTGCCCGTCCACGTCCGTCTCCGCGAGGACGATCCCGGCGACACCGGTGAGCGTGAGGTCCCCGTCGACGCGCGACCCCGCCGTGGACATCCAGCCGCCGCGCACCCGCACGGACCCGTGCACGTGCGTGCCCCGCAGCGCGACGGACTCGTCGTCGCGCGGTGCCGCGGGCGGGATGTCGTCGGGGCGCACGTCGACCGCGGGCGGCAGGCGCACGTCGAGGTCGCCCCCGATGTCGGCGTCCACGTAGAGGTCGAGCGTCGTGCCGCGCACGTCACCGGCGACGGTGCCGGTCACGGTCGCGTACGTCGCGGTGCGCAGGTACACGCCGCCCGCGACGACGTTGTCGACGATGTCGGCCGACCCGTCGACGTGCACGTCCCCGTCGACGCGGCTGTTGCGCACGGTCGACCACTCCTGCCACCCCGTCGGTGCGTCCGCGACGAGCACGTCCCCCCGCACGTGCGCGTTCGCCACGCTGCAGCCCTCCGTGACGAGCAGGTCGCCGTCGTACGTCCGCGGCACCTGGAACGAGCCCTGGTTCGCGAGCGTGCAGACGTGCACGCCCGGTCCGCCCGCGGCGGTCGCCTCGGCCGCACCGCCCACCGTCAGCGCCGCGGCTGCCAGCGCCGTCACCGTTCTCCGTGCACCCATCGCGCGTCCCCCTCGCCCACGTCGTGCCGGCCGCACGTGTCGTGTCAGCCCGCGCACCGGCCGGTGCGGGCGCCGCCGACGGTCACGTCGGTCAGCCGCGGCGTCACGGCGCCGCCCGTGCAGCCGACGTCGCCGGCCACGTCCGCGGCCCCGACGACCACCCGCGAGGCGTTGTCCTGCAGGAGCACGTCGCCGCCGACCGTCGTCCGCCGCGCCGGCGGCCCCTCGACCCAGCCGCCGCCGGTCCAGCGCAGGTGCCCGACGTCGACGCGCTGGTGCGCGCGCCGCACCGTGAGGTCCGCCGCGACGTCGGCCTCCGACACGACCGACGACCACACCCACGACAGCGTGAGCCCGCGCCGCAGCGTCACGTCGGCGACGTGCGTGGCACCGCCGTGCACGTTGACCCAGCCGCCGACGTCCGCCTGCCACAGCGTCAGCCCCCGCGTGCGCACCGCCTGCGGGACGGCGACGTTGATCGCACCCCGCACGGTGCCGCTGATCAGGGCGCGGTCCGTCTTGCCGCGGACGCTGCGGCCCACCTCGCCGACGATGCGCACGTCCGCGGCACGGTCGAGCTGCACGCCGCCGGCGACGACCACGTCGTCGAGGTCCGCCTCCGCCCCGGCACCCACGACGACGTCGCCGTCCACCCGTGTCGCGGTCACCCGGGCGACGGCGCCGTCCGCCACGAGGACGTCGCCGAGCACGTGCGCGTCGAGGAGCCAGCAGCCGTCGCCGTCGACGACGACGTCACCGGGGACCGTCACGCCGTCGAGCCAGTCATCCGGCCCGCACGTCCACGCCGCGGGGGGCGCCATGGCTGCGGCCGGTGCGACCGCCCCATGTGCGACCGCTCCCACGGCGGTCGCTGCCGCCACGGCCGCCAGCAGCGTGGCCCTCGTCCTGCACCGTCGCATGGCGCCCCCCGCGTCGACGTCGTGCGGCCATCGTGGTCGCCCGACAGGACGGAAAGCCACGAACAGGGCAGGACTTCACCCGGTGCCGCGCGTCGACGTCGCGTGCTGGACGCGCGTCCGTCCCGTGTTCACCCGGCCGCCACGCCGCCGTGGAGCGACGGGGCCTACGCTCCCGCCATGGCGCACCCCACCGCTGAGGTCCCCGCCGGCGCACCGGTCGCCGAGCCACCCGTCGTCCGCCGGCAGGTGGCCGCGTGGGCAGCCTGGGACTGGGGGTCGGCGGCGTTCAACGCGGTCGTCACGACGTTCGTCTTCACCGTCTACCTGACGGGGACGACGTTCGTGGAACCCGGCGCGGACGAGACGGCCGCGATGGCCCTGCACAGCCAGTGGCTGGGCTGGGGCCTCGCCGCCGCGGGCGTCCTCGTCGCGCTCACCGCGCCCGCGCTCGGCACGCTCGCCGACGCGGGCGGGCGGCGGCGGCCGCTGCTGGGCGCCATGTCGGCGGTCGTCGGGCTGAGCATCCTCGCGCTGTGGTTCGTGCAGCCCGCCGAGGGCGGCATGGACGACGCCGTCCGCCTCGGCGTGACGCTGCTCGCCGTCGGGACGATCGCCGCCGAGATCGCGTCCGTCGCGTACAACGCGCTGCTGCTGCAGATCAGCGGCCCGCGGACGATCGGCCGCATCAGCGGCATCGGCTGGGGCGCCGGGTACGTCGGCGGCATCGTGTTGCTGCTCGTCCTCTACTTCGGCTTCATCCAGCCGGACGTCGGCCTGTTCGGCGTGACGTCGGAGGGCGGCCTCGACGTGCGGGTGTCGATGCTGCTCGCGGGTGCGTGGTTCCTCGTGTTCGCCGTGCCCGTGCTCGTCGCGGTGCCGGACCACCGGCGGCCGGGCGCGCCGGCGCGCGTGAGCGTCGTCGGGGCGTACGCGACCGTCGGCCGGCACGTCGCCGCGCTGTGGCGGGACCGGCGCTCGACGCTGCGGTTCCTCGTCGCGAGCGCGGTGTTCCGGGACGGTCTCGCGGGCGTGTTCACGTTCGGCGGCGTGCTGGCGGCCGGCACGTTCGGCTTCTCGGCCGCCGACGTCATCCTGTTCGCGATCGCCGCGAACGTCGTCGCCGGGGCCGCGACCATCGCCGCCGGGTGGCTCGACGACCGGTACGGCCCGCGCCGCGTCGTGACGTGGTCGCTCGTGGTGCTGGTCGTCGCCGGGACGGTCGTCTTCCTGCTGCACGACGTCGGCGCGTCGGCGTTCTGGGCGGGCGGGCTCGTGCTGTCCGCGTGCGTCGGGCCGGCGCAGTCGGCGTCGCGCGCGCTGCTCGCCCGGCTCGCCGAGCCGGGCCGCGAGACGGAGGTGTTCGGCCTGTACGCGACGACCGGGCGCGTGGCGACGTTCCTCGCGCCGGCGGCGTTCTCGACCGCGATCCTGCTCGGGGGCGGCGAGCAGTACTGGGGGATCCTCGGCATCGTCGCGGTGCTCCTGCTGGGGCTCCTGCTCTTCGTGCCGGTGCACTTCCCGCGCGGGCTCGGCGTCGACGGGCGGCGTGACGTGGCCCCGGCGACGATGGACGCGTGACGGAGGCGACGGACGGCGGCGCGGGCCGGCCGAGGACGGCGGACGACGCGGCCGGGTGGGACCCCGACCCGCTGCTCACCGGTCACGAGGTCCGCACGCTGCCGGGCTGGCGGCCCGGCTCAGGGCCGTCGTGGCCGGCCGTCCGGGCCGGCGGCGCCGCGCCCGTGCTCACGCTCGTGCGGCCGGTCGACCAGCCGCCCGCGGCGCGCGGCGTCGTCGTGCACCTGCACGGCTACAACGACTACTACTTCGAGACGCACCTGGCCGCCGCCCTGCGCGACGCCGGCTGGGCGTTCCTCGCCGTCGACGCCCGCCGCGCCGGCCGGTCCCTGCGCCCCGGCGACGTCCCGCACTACCAGGGCGACCTGCGCGAGCAGGCGTCGGACCTCGGGCGCGCCGTCGCCGCGGCGCGCACCGCGTGGCCCGGTGTGCCCGTGGTGGTGCACGGGCACTCGACCGGCGGGCTCGTCGCCGCGCTGTGGGCGCACGCGCACCGCGTCCGCGGCGGGGCCGACGCGGTCGTGCTGAACAGCCCGTTCCTGTCGGTGGAGCGGTCGTGGGTGACGCCGCTGCAGGACCAGGCGCTGCGGCCGCTGGCACGGTCGGCGCCGCTGCGCGTCGTCTCGTCGGGGCCGTCGCTGTACGCCGGGCGGATGCGGGAGCGGTGGGAGTTCGACACCGAGCTCAAGCGTCCCGACGGCGTGCCCGTGCGCGCGGGGTGGCTCGCGGCGGTGCGCTCGGGGCAGCGGCGCGTGGCGCGCGGGCTCGACATCGCCGTGCCGGTGCTGGTGGCGCGCTCGGCGCGGTCCGGCGCGGACCTGGCGGAGGGCGACGACCTCGACACGGTGGACACGGTGCTGGACGTGTCGACCATCGCGGCGCTGGCACCGGGGCTCGGCCGGGACGTGCGCGAGGTGGTCGTCGAGGACGGCGTCCACGACCTGGTGCTCTCGGCCGAGGGGCCGCGCGGGGTCTACCTGAACGCGCTGACGTGCTTCCTGGCCACCGTCGCGGACCGCTGAGACCGTCGTCGGTGGGCCGTCACGTCCCCGGAGCGACGGTCGCACCCGGATGACGCGGTCGGGCAGCGTGGTTGCAGCCGGTGTCCGGTCCGGATCGAGCGAGGAGTCCTCATGAGCACCGACGACAGCACCCTGACCGAGGCGGACCGCGAGCTCCTGCGCCGGCCGCTGCACGGGTTCTTCACCGTCGCGTCCGGCCCGGTGCCGCCGCAGCCGCGGCCGGTGTGGTTCGAGCTCGCGGACGACGGCACGCTCCAGCTCTTCACCGGCCCCGACGCCCTCAAGGTGCGGCACCTGCGCCGCGACCCGCGCGCGTCGATGGTCGTCGCCGCCCCCGTGGGCGAGCGCGAGCACTGGGTCGCCGTGTCCGGGCCCGTGACGATCGAGCCCGAGGGCGCGCACGAGCTCGCCGCGCGCCTCGCCGCCCGGTACTGGGACCTCGACGACCCGGTCCGGGCCCGCGACCTCGAGGGTCTGCTCGCCGAGGACTACGTCCGGCTGGTCCTGCACCCGGAGCAGGTGCGGCGCACGGTCTTCTGACCCGCCGCGACCCGACCGCCGGCGCCCCGCCGCCGTCAGCCGCGGTCGAGCCGGTCCAGCAGGTCGACCGCGGCGCGCGCGTCGTCGCTGATCCGGCGGTCGTGGATGCGCTTGACGGGCAGCGGTGCGAGCGCGAGGTGCCGCTCGCGCCCGACCTCGCGCCCGGTGACGAGCTCCGCCGGCTCGAGCACGGCGCCGACGTCACCTGCACGATCACGGAGTCGTCGTGGCGCCCCACCCCCGACGCGCGCGTGCGGCGTTCGGCAGCTGCGAGGGCGGGACGACCATGCTCGCCGGGCTCGAGCACGGGGGCACCCTGCGGGAGGGCTTCTACCGCTGACGCCGGACGGCGTGCGGGGCCCGCCCCGGCGGGGCTCAGGCGCCCTCGCAGCGCCCCTCGCGCCAGTAGCCCATGAACGCGACGGCCTTCCGGTCGACGCCGCACTCGCGCACCAGGTGGCGGCGCAGCGTCTTGATCATGCCGGCCTCGCCGGCGAGCCACGCGTACAGGTGGGCCTCGGCGGCCAGCGGGGCGCCCGTCGAGTAGTCGACCGGGACCTCCCACAGCATGCCGTGGTCGACGTCGACGTCCTCCAGCTCGACGTCCGGCACGGGAGCCTGGCCGGGCAGCAGGCGGGCGCACGCGGCCTGGACGGCGGGCACGAGCAGCTCGCCGTGGCGCCGGCCGTCGCGGCCGTACCAGCGGACCGTCACGCCCTCGGGGCCGTGCAGGTCGAGGCGGTCGTCCGACCACGGCATCTCGATGAGCACCTCGCCGCGGGCGTCGCGCGGGAGGCGCTCGACGATGCCCGCGATGGCCGGCAGGGCCGTCTCGTCGCCGGCGATGAGCAGGCGGTCGGTGCGCGCGGGCGGGACGAAGTCGACGCCGCCGTGCGGGCCGGCCCAGTCGGCGTTGGGGCCGAGCACGACGAGCTCGTCGCCGACCTCGGCGGTGGACGCCCAGCGGGACGCCGGGCCGGTGTCGCCGTGCAGCACGACGTCCACGTCGAGCTCGCGCGCCGGCTGCCGGACCCCGCGGGCCGTGTAGGTGCGGATCGGGTGTCGCTCGTCCTCGGGGAGGCCCCGCCAGCGGCCGTACCAGTCGGCGGAGTCACCGAGGTCGAGCAGGCCCTCGTAGCCGGCGCTCTCGATGGGCAGGAAGAACTTGATGCGCTGGTCGAACCCGTTGTCCGCGAACTTGTCGAGCGTGTCGCCCGTGAAGGTCACGCGCAGCAGGCTCGGGCACATGCGCTGCAGCCGCGCGACGCGCACGTGGAACATGCGGAACGGGGCGACCTCGGCGGCCTCGAGGGTCGCCGCCGACGGCGTCGCCTCGACGGTCTCGGTCGTCGTCGGGTCGCTCGCCGTGGCGGTGCTCGTCGCGGTCACGGCTGCAGCATAAGGTCAGGCTTACCTGAGTTGGCAAGGCGCGAGTGCGTCACGCCTCCTCGCGCGTCACGGCGCTGTGGCGGGCCGGGGCACCGCGACGACCGTCACGACGTCCTGCAGTCCTGCGAAGTCGTCGGGGTTCGTGGTCCACAGGGGCAGGCCGTGTGCTGCCGCCGTCGCAGCGATCATGAGGTCGGCGATCCGGCGACGGGGTGTCCGTCCGACGCCGTGCACCGCCGCCGCCAGACGGCCGTACAGGCGCGCCGCCTCGGCGTCGAAGGGCAGCGGGTCGAACTCGCTCTCCGCGCGCTGGAGCACGTCCGTGCGGCGCGCGCGCTCGGCACGCGCGGCGGCGTCGTCACCGGTGACGAGGTGCACGCCGGCCGACAGCTCCGCCAGCGTGACTGCGGAGATCGCGATCTCGGCTGGGAGGTCGGTGACGTCGATCCACCGTCGAAGGATCAGGATGTTCGTGTCGAGCAGCCCGCGGCCGTCATCGTGCATACGGGTCGATCTCTCCGTCGGTCAGGACGTCGTCGAGGTCCGCGCGGAACCGGTCGGGGTCGAGCGCCGGAGCCGTGCGCGACAAGGCCGCGAACTCGGACCGAGGCACGAACTGCCGCTTGCGGCGCAGGGGGACGAGCTCGCCGATCCGGTGGCCGTCACGAGTCACGGTGAACGCCTGACCACCCTCGACGGCGTCCATGATCTCCCTGGAACGCAGACGCAGGTCACGCTGGCTGATCTCCGGCTGGGCCGTCATGCGTCCATGGTAGCAACGCGTGCCACAGTGTGGCACAGTCAGTGCCGCTCATCGGTCAGGGAGCTGCTCATCGGTCAGGGAGCTGCTGGACCGCCCACTCGTTGCCGTCGGGGTCGCGGAAGCCGGTGAAGCGTCCCCACGCGAGGTCCTGCACCTCCGGCGCGTCGACGCCGTGCGCGACGAGGTGCTCCCGGGCGGCGTCCGCGTCGTCGACGACGACCTGGAGCCCCGTCACCGACCCCGGCGCCACGTCCGTGATGCCCTCGCCGATCGCGATCGAGCACGCCGAGCCCGGGGGCGTCAGCTGCACGAACCGCAGGTCGTCGCTCACGCGGACGTCGTGGTCCACCACGAAGCCGACCTGGTCGGCGTAGAAGGCCTTCGCGCGGTCCACGTCGCTGACCGGCACCATGACGAGCTCGAGCCTGAACTCCATCGCGCGCTCCCACCCTGGGGTCGCCGACCCGACGTCGGCGGCGGTACGGCCATGCTCCCGCCGACCACCGACACGCGTCACCCCGCCTCGTGAGGCCGCATGTGCAGCGTTCGTGCCGCCAGGCGCGACGAACGCTGCACGCGCTCGCCGGCCACGCGCTCGGGCGTCAGCCGACCGCGCCCGTCCCGAACGCCAGGCCCAGCGCGTACGTCGCCGCCGCCGCGCCGAGACCGATCGCGAGCTGCCGCAGCGCCCGCCGCAGCGGCGACGCGCCCGAGAGCAGGCCCACGACGGACCCCGTCCCCAGCAGCGCCAGCCCGACGAGGCCCGCGGACCACGCGACGGCCGTCCAGCCCTCCGCGCCCAGCAGGTACGGCAGCACCGGCACCGCGGCGCCGGACGCGAAGAAGCAGAAGCTCGCGACCGCCGCACCCCACGCGGTGCCGATCGACTCGTGCTCGTCCCGCTCGCGCACCGGCTCCGCGCCCGTCGTCGCGCCGCCCGCGCCGTCCGTCGTCGCGCCCTCCGCGCCGCCCCCGGCCGCGTCCTCGGCCACCGGCGCCGGCGTGCCGCCGGGCAGCGTCGTCGTCGTGCGCAGCAGCGAGTTCGTCACCTGCTGCCGGGCCTCCCACTGGGCGAGCGACGCCAGGACGACGTCCGCGCGGGCCTGCGCCTCGGCGGCGGACATGCCACGCGCCCGGTACACGAGCGCGAGCTCGTTCGCGTCGACGTCGAGGTGCAGGAGCGCGGCGGCCGCGTCGGCGTCCGGCCGGGACGCCTCCAGCAGCTCGCGCTGCGAGCGCACCGACACGTACTCGCCGGCCCCCATCGACAGCGCGCCCGCCAGCAGGCCCGCGAGCCCGGTGAGCAGCACGGTGCCGGTCGCGACGCCGGACGCGCCGATGCCGAGGACCAGCGCGAGGTTCGACACGAGGCCGTCGTTGGCGCCGAACACCGCGGCGCGGAACGTGCCGCTGATCTGCTGGCGGCCCCGCATCGCGAGCCCGCGGACGACCTCCTCGTGGATCTGCTCGTCGGCGGCCATCCGCGGCGTCGCCTCGGCGTCGCGCTCGTACGTCGACCGGGCCTCGGCGCGCTGCGCGAGCGCGAGCACGAACACCGACCCGAACCGCCGGGCCAGCCAGCCGAGCACGCGGCTGCGCCAGTCGCCGCGCAGCGGCCGCCCGACGTCGTCGCCGAGCAGCTCGAGCCAGTGCGACTCGTGCCGCCGCTCCGCCTCGCCGAGGGCGAGCAGGATGTCGCGCTCCTCGCCGGTGCGACGCACGGCGAGGTCGCGGTAGACGGCCGCCTCGGCCCGCTCGTTCGCGAGGTTGCGGCGCCAGCGGCGCAGCTGGGACGCCGTGGGGCGCGTGGGCGCGGGGTCCGCGGGTGCGTGCCCGGTGGGCGGCGCACCGCCGGGCGGCGGGTCGGTGGGCGCGGGACGGTCGGGGGTGCTCATGGTGCTCCGGGGACGGCGACGGGTGCGCACACGGACGAGCCCGGGACCGCTCGGTCCCGGGCTGCACCGGTGCACCCGGCACCGTAGGCGCCGCGGGAGGGTTGCGATAACGGGCGGCACGGGGTTGCCGCCGCCCACGACCCGCGGTTTCGGAGGCCCGAACGCGCACGCCGCTCCACTGCGCGGGCGGTGTCCAGCGTGAACGGGGTCTGGCGTGCGCCTCGAACGCGTGGAGCGCACGCAAGACCGCGTTCGGCGCGGACGGCGCTGCGGGACGGTGCCGCCGGACGGGGCCGCCGCTCGCAGGTCGCGGTCGGCGGCCGCCGTCGCCGGGTCAGGACGCCGGCGCGGCGTCCCGCAGCTTCGCCAGCAGCGGCTCTGCGGCCCCGTCGAGGAACCGCTCCTGCCCCTCGTCGCCCACCTGGACCACCGCGATGTCGGTGAACCCGGCCTCCCAGTAGGCGGACACGGCCTCGACGATCGCGTCGAGGTCGGGCCCGCACGGGATCTGCTCGGCGACGTCATCGGGGCGGATGAACTGGCTGGCCGCGTCGAACGACTCGGTGGTCGGCAGGTCGGCGTTGACCTTCCAGCCGCCGCCGAACCAGCGGAACTGCTCGTGCGCGCGCTGCTTGGCGCGCTCCGGGTCGGGGTCCCACGAGATCGGGATCTGGCCGATCTTGCGCGACGGCGTGTCCGCGAGGCCGTCCTCGGCACGGGCGGCGTCCCACCGCTCGACGAGGTCGGCGTCCGGCTCGACGGCGATGAGGTGGTCGGCCAGCCCGCTGAACCGCGAGACGGACTGGTTGCCGGAGACGGCGGCGCCGATCTCGAGCGGCTCGTCGGGCAGGTCCCACAGCTTCGCGGAGTCGACGCGGAAGTGGACGCCCTCGTACGTCACGCGCTCGCCGGTCAGCAGCTCGTGGATGATCTCCAGCGCCTCCTCGAGCAGGTCGTGCCGCTCGCCGACGGCGGGCCAGCGCTCGCCGACGACGTGCTCGTTGAGGTTCTCGCCGGCGCCGACGCCGAGCGTGAACCGGTTCTCGGACAGGATCGCGAGCGTCGCGGCCTTCTGCGCCACGACCGCCGGGTGGTACCGGATGGTCGGGCACGTCACGTACGTCATGAGGTCGATGCGCTGCGTCGCCTGCGCGACCGCGCCGAGCATGGTCCACGCGTACGACGCGTGCCCCTGCTCCTCCAGCCACGGGAAGTAGTGGTCCGACGACACGGCGAAGTCGAACCCGAGCCGGTCGGCCGCCTGCGCGTACCGGACCAGCTCGCGCGGCCCGGACTGCTCGGTCATGAGGGTGTACCCGAATCGCGTCATGGCACGAGCGTGACGCGCGTGGCGGGTCACGGCATCCGGAACGGGCCGCCGGCGTCGACGCCGTCCGGGGGCGTGCCCGCGGCGTCCGGCACCGGCAGGAACGGCGTCAGCGCGTCGACCAGGGCCTGCGGTGCCTCCTCCGCCACGTGGTGCCCGCTGTCGATGCCGTACCCGCGCAGGTCGTCCGCCCACGCCCGCCAGATCGCCAGCGGGTCCCCGTACAGCTCCTCGAGGTCGTCGCGCAGGGTCCAGAGCACCAGCAGCGGCACGGACAGGCGGCGCCCGGCCGCGCGGTCCTCCTCCTCGTGCCGGCGGT
Organism: Cellulomonas pasadenensis; assembly: GCF_047229365.1. NCBI lineage: Bacteria > Bacillati > Actinomycetota > Actinomycetes > Micrococcales > Cellulomonadaceae > Cellulomonas > Cellulomonas pasadenensis. The sequence continues at coordinate 10,706 of NZ_JBFTEP010000039.1, forward strand.
CGACCGTCAGACCCGCTCGGTAGTCCTCGAGCATCGCGCGGACCACGGCCGGGTCGTGCACGGCGGCGCTCCACTCCGCGTGGTTCTCGGCGCCCATGGTGCGCGGGTCGGCGCGGTACCACGCGAGCGGGTCCGCGCCGATGACCCGCTCGGGGACCTCCGGCTGGGCGAAGAAGAACCAGTGCCACCACGCGGTGGCGAACCGGGCGTCGGCGCGGGCGAGGTGCTCGCTGATCGGGATGCAGTCGACGAGCGTCAGCCGGTCGACCCGGTGCTCGTGGTCGAGCGCCAGCCGGAGCGCGACGTAGGCGCCGCGGTCGTGCCCGACGACGTGGAAGCGCTCGTGCCCCAGCGTCGTCATCAGCTGCACCATGTCGCGGGCGACGGCGCGCTTGCTGTGGGCGCTGTGGTCCGGGGCCGGCGGCGGACCGACCGACCGCCCGTAGCCGCGCAGGTCCGGGCAGACGACCGTGAACCCCCGCGCGACGAGCGCCGGGGCGACGGCGTGCCAGGTCGCCCCCGTGCGCGGGTGCCCGTGCAGTAGCAGCACCGCGGGGCCCGTGCCGCCGTGGCGCACGTGCAGCCGCGCCTCGTCGACCGGGACGTCCGCGACCGTGAACCCGTCGAACACCGGGCCAGTCTGGCGGCCCGTGCGTCCGCGTGCAGGGCGTCGGGTCCGGCGCAGCCGGGCTCAGGCGTCCGCCCATGCCTCCGCGGCGGTCGTCACCGGCTCGCCCGTGCGAGCGGACTCCTCCATCGCGAGGCCCAGCAGGTGGTCCTGGATGCCGTCGGCGAGCGGGTAGGGCGGCGGGGCGTCGCCCCGCACCCACGCGCCCGTGGCGTCGAGCAGGTGGGCGACGGCGACGTCGTCGTCCGCGAGCCGCGCCCCGACGAACGGGTTGCGGTAGAGCACGCGGCCCTCGAGAGACAGGTGCTCGAGGTCGAACCCGTCGAGGTCCTGCTCGATGCCCGACTGCCGCCGCGCGATCCGCGACGTCAGGACCGTCCGCGGGTCGAGCCAGCGCGTCACGTCGTCCCCGACCACCTCGCCGAGCGAGCCGCGCACGACGATGCGGTTGCTGCGCAGCGGGTTGTGCCACTGGTTGTCGGTGAAGTCGTAGAGGACGTGCCGGCCGTCGCCGAGGTCGATGGTCGCGAGGATCGTGCGCGCGTCGGCGGGCTCGGTGGCGTCGGTCCAGCCGTGCCGCGTGAGGGGGTCCACGAGCGGGGCGGTGAACGTGCGCGCGTGCACCGTGGTGGCGCCTCGGCCGGCGCCGAGCAGCCGCCGCGCGAGCCCGACCGCGTGGTACATGTGCGTCGAGGAGACCTGCACGCTCGTCGGCGTGCCGATGAGGCCGTCGTCGACGAGGCGCTGCCGCGCCTGGTGCGCCGGCATGAAGGGGCTGTGCTCCGCGACCTGCACGAGGCCGCTCGCGCCGACGTCCGCCCACAGGTCGCGCAGGCCGTCGACGTCCGGCGCGGGCGGCGTCTCCGCGAGCACGGGCACGGACGCCTCGACGAGCTCCCGCACGACCTCCGGCGTCACGAGCCACGGCGTCGCGGTGACCACGAGCTCGGGCCGGTCGGGTGCGGGGCCCGCCCCCGGGACGGCGCCCGTGACGAGCTCCTCGACGGTCCGCACCGTCGGCACGCCCCACCGCGCCTCGACCTCCGCGCCGCGCTCGGCGGTCCGCGTCACGACGCCCGTGCACGCGAAGCGCTCCGGCATGAGCAGGGCCATGCGCACGAAGAACTCGGCGCGCCAGCCGGAGCCGATCACGCCGAACCGGACGGGTGCGGGGGTGGACTGCGTCATGGGGACGTCCTCGTCGTCGAGCGGTTGCGTCCCGTCGACAGTAGCCGCGGGGGCGGCCGGCGCTCGTCGGGACGGGCCGCCCTGGGGACTCGGCGGTGCCGAGCAGGGCTGTGGTCGGGTCGGCACCCACAGGAGCCGCCCGACGGTGCGCGCCGCCCCCGACGCGTGGCACGGTGTGCGCGCCGGCACCCCTCGCCCGGCCCTGATCCCCGGAGGTGACGTCCGTGCGCGCGACCGACGTCCCTGTCGTCCTGTTCCGCCTCGTCGCGGCGACGTTCGCGCTCGTCGGCACGCGGGCCGTGTGGCGCGACGGCGAGCTCGACGGGCTCGTGTACTTCACCAACATCTCGAACCTCGGCTTCGCCGTCGTGGTGCTGTGGGCGGCGGTCGCGTCGCTGCGGGGCCGCGGGCAGCCGCCGGCGCTGCTCAAGGGCGGCGTGACCCTCTTCCTGCTCATCACCGGGCTCGTGTCGTGGCTCGTGCTCGCCCCCGAGGCGCCCGACGCCCCGGTGGTCGCGTTCGGGCTCACCGGCGGGCAGATCGAGCACGAGGTGACGCCGGTCCTCGCGCTCGTCGACTTCGTGGTGCTCGACGCGCACCGGCGGCTGCGGTGGCGCGCCGCCGCCTGGTGGGTCGTGGCGCTGCTCGTCTACTGCGCCTTCTCGACGGTGCGCGGGCTCGTGCGGCCCGACCTCGGCTACCCGTACGGGTTCATCGACCTCGCGGCGCTCGGGTGGGGCGGGCTGGCGCTCAACGTCCTGCTGTACGGCGCGGCGTTCGCGGTGCTGGGGCTGCTGCTCGTACTGGTCGACCGGCGTCTGCCGCGGGCGGCGCTGCTCGGCACGGCGGGGCGTGCGCCGTCGTCCACCCCGGCCTCGACAGAGCCGACGTCCCGGAGCCGAGAAGCGGACGGGTCCTGACCGCTTCCGGGCCTAGCGTCGGGCCATGTCCACCTTGTCGTCGCGCCGGCTCAACAGGACGCTGCTGCACCGCCAGCAGCTCGACGCGCGGTCCGACGCCGGCGTGGTCGCGGCCGTCGAGCGGCGTGTCGCGGTGCAGGCGCAGGAGCCCAACTGGGTGCACGTGGGCATGGCGGCGCGGCTGTCCGGCTTCCGGACGGCGGACCTCGACGCGGCCGTCGCGGCGCGGGCGCTGGTGCGCGGGCCGCTGCTGAGGGGCACGCAGCACCTGACGTCCGCGGCGGACCACGGCTGCCTGCGCCCGACCGTGCAGCCGGTGCTCGACCGGCTCGTGCGGTCGGCGTACTACGCCGAGCACGTCGGCGACCTCGACCCGGCGGTGCTCGTCGCGGCCGCGCGCGAGGTCCTCGGTGACCGGACGGTGCGGCGGCGCGACCTCGGTGCGGCGCTGGCCGAGCGGTTCCCGGGTCGCAAGGGGGCGGTCATGGCGGCGGCCGTCGAGGCGCTGACGCCGGTCGTGCACGACCCCGCGACGTCGGCGTTCGGCTCGTGGTGGAGCCGCCGGTCCATCGCCGTCACCGCCGCCGACGTGTGGCTCGGGCAGCCGGTCGGCGCGCCGGACCTGCCCGCGCTCGTGCGCCGCTACCTCGCGGCGTTCGGCCCGGCGGACGTCATGGACCTGCAGGCGTGGTGCGGCCTGACCCGGCTGCGACCGGTCGTGGACGGCATGCGCGCCGGGCTCCGCACGTACCGCGGCCCCGACGGCCGCGAGCTGCTCGACCTGCCCGACGCGCCGCTCGCCGACGAGGACGCGCCCGCCCCCGTGCGTTTCCTGCCGATGTTCGACGACGCCGTCCTCGGCCACCGCGACCGGACCCGCATCGTCCCCGAGGCCGTCCGCCGCGACGTCATGCCGGGGTGGTCGATGGTCCGGGCGACGGTGCTGGTCGACGGCGTCGTGGCCGCGACGTGGGAGGTCGTGGAGGGCCGGCTGCTGGTGCGTCCCCTGCGCCCGCTCGCGCCCGGCGAGCAGGACGCTCTCGAGGCGGAGGGTGCGACGGTCGCCGACCTCGTCGGCGCGGACCGCGACGTCGAGCTGACGTCGGCCCCGCGCACGCCGCTGCCGGGCGCACCGCGCCCCTGACGCGACCCCGACCCACGGCGCCCGCCGGCGAGCCGCCGCGCGCCCGTCCTCGCCCCGCCGACCGCCGACCCGGCCGCCGTGCAGCACCCACGCCGCCGCGTGCTGCACGACGACCGGCTCGACGCGACGTCGTCCGAGGGGGCGCGTCCGGCGTCCCGTCGCCTCGGCGGTGGCGACCCGGTGGTTGTGCAGCGACGGGGGCCGGTGGTGTTGCGCAACCACCGGTTCGGCGCAGTGGTGGTCCTGCCCGTCGTGATGCCGGGACGTGTGCGGTGGCGACCCGGTGGTTGTGCAGCGACGGGGGCCGGTGGTGCTGCGCAACGGCCGGTTCGGCGAGGTGGTCGTCCGGCCGTCGCGATGCCGGGACGGGTGTGATGCCGACCCGGTGGTTGTGCAGGGATAAGGGCCGGGCGTGCTGCGCAACGGCCGGGTCGGCGGGCGGGTGGGCGCTGTAGCGGCGTCGCGAATCGCTTCACAACGTTGTAGAACCGCCGTCCCGCGGCCACGTTGGCGCTCACATCTCGTCCCCGGTAGCGAAGGCGGTACCCGTGATGCGTCGACCCCCCACCCACCGCACGAGCGCACGCCCCCCACGCACGCGGCTGCGCGCACTGGTCCTGGCCGCCACGGCCACCCTCGTCGCCGGCCTCGTCGGCACGGCGTCGGCGCCGCCGGCGCTCGCCGCACCCGCGCCGCTCGTGTCCGCGCAGTCGGGGCGCTGCCTCGACGTGGCGGGCAACGACGCGAACCCCGGCGCGGCCATCCAGATCTGGGACTGCAACGGCGTCGCCGGGCAGGGCTGGGAGCTGACCGCCGCCGGCGAGCTGCGCGCCTTCACCGGCAGCCGCTGCCTCGACGCGCTCAACTGGGGCACCGCCCCCGGCACGGCACTCATCTCGTGGAGCTGCACCGGCGGCGCCAACCAGCGGTTCGCGCGTGGGGCGAACGGCAGCCTCGTGCACCAGCAGTCCGGCCTGTGCGTCGACGTCAGCAACGGGCGCACCGCCAACGGCACCGCCGTCGCGCTGTGGACCTGCAACGGCCGCGACAACCAGCGCTGGAACGGCGGCACCGCCGGCGGCGGCGACGGCGGCACGCCGCCCGCGGCCTACCCCGGGCCCGGCGTCGTCACGGGCGCGACGTGGGCGCACGACCCCACGGTCGTCAAGCGCCCCGACGGCTCCTACCTCGTCGCGACGACGGGCCGCGGCATCCCGCTCAAGACGTCCCGCGACCGCACGGCGTGGTCCGACGCGGGCGCCGCGTTCCCGAGCGGCACCCCGTGGACGTCCGCGCACACGACCGGCGACCTGTGGGCGCCCGACCTGTCCTACCGCGACGGGCAGTACTGGCTGTACTACTCGGCGTCGTCGTTCGGCAGCCGCAACTCCGGCATCTACCTGGCGACCAGCCCGAGCGGGAACGCCGGCACGTGGACGCACCGCGGCCTGGTCGTCAGCACCACGGAGGCCAGCGACCACAACGCGATCGACTCCGACCTCGTCACCGACGCGCAGGGCCGGCTGTGGATGAGCTACGGCTCGTTCTGGACCGGCATCAAGATGATCGAGATCGACCCGGCGACCGGTCTGCGCCGGGGCACCGCGATCCACTCGCTCGCCACCCGGAGCGCCGGCATCGAGGCCCCCGACATCCTGTACCGGGACGGGTACTACTACCTGTTCGTGTCGTTCGACCGCTGCTGCCAGGGCGCCGACAGCACCTACCGGATCGCGGTGGGCCGCTCGTCGAGCATCACCGGGCCGTACGTCGACCGCGCCGGCACGCGCATGACGAGCGGCGGCGGCACCGAGATCCTCGCCGGCCGCGGCTCGGTCAACGGCCCCGGGCACAGCGCCACGCTCCGGGACACCGACGGGGACGTCCTCTTCTACCACTGGTACACCGACGCCGGGGACGCCCGCCTCGGCATCAACCTGCTCGGCTGGGACGCCGCCGGCTGGCCGTACGTCAGGTGACGGGACCCGGCCGGACGTCGCCCCGCGCGGCGTCCGGCCGGGCGTCGTCCCGCACGGGTTCGTCCCGCACCGGCCGGTCCCGCACGGGCTCGTCCCGGTCCGACGCGCCGCCGTCGGAGAACAGCTGCCACACCGGCCCGAACACGCACCACAGCACCATGACGAGCGTCGCGCGCCCGGCCCACCCGGCGAGCACCGCGCGCTGCTCCGGGGCGGTCGCGATGAGCGCGAGCACGCCGAGGATCCCGCACGCGACCGCCCACGCGAGCACCACCCGCAGCCACAGGCGCCACTCGTGGCGCAGCGCCGCGCGCCCCCGCTTCGGCGGCACGGGCGGACGCGGCCCGTCGAAGAACCGCCACGCCACCCAGCCGTCGACCTTCTCCACGGTCCACCGCCCGAACGCCACCGTGTACCCGAGGTAGAGCGCCGCGAGGCCGTGCGTCCACGTCGGCTCGCTGCCGCGCAGCAGGTCGCCGACCGTCGCGACCAGCAGCACGACCTCGATCGCCGGCTCGCACAGCAGCAGCACCGTGGACAGCCGCCGGCGGCGCAGCGCGTACCGCGCGACCACGGCCGCGGCGAGGAACACCCAGAACGCGACCTCGCACGTCACCACCAGCGCGGCCACGGGGTTGTCGCGGACCCACTCGATCACCGTCATGCCGCCACGGTGGCGCGCGTCGGCCGGTTCCCGCGTCGGGCGGACGGACGGTCCGCGGAGGACGCGGCCCTCCGGACGGATGACGCCCCTCCTCCCTTCGGACGACGGTGCGCGCACGCGCGTCTGCTGGGATGGGCGGGTGCTCACCGCCCTGCGCCGCCACGCGGCCACCGCCGCCGGCCGGTGGCGGGTCGCGCGCGCGTCCGGGACGACCGACCGCGTCGCCGCGCTGGGCCTGCTGCTGCTCGGGCTGGTCCTGCTGGCGCTGGACGTCGGCGGCGTCGGGCCGACGTCGGCGGTCGTCGACGTGCCCGCGCCGCGGTGGTGGCAGGCGGGGCTGCTGCTCGTCGCGGTGCTGCTGCTCGTCGCGAAGCGCCGCCGGCCCGTCGCGGTGCTGCTGGGGGTCGTGGTGCTCGCGGCGGCCGACACGCTGCTCGGCGGCGCGCTCGGCATGTACCTCGTGCTGTTCGACGCGCTGTTCGCGCTCGCCGTGCACGCGAGCGCGCGGGCGCGCCGGGCGGCGCAGGGCGTCGTCCTCGCCGGGATCGTCGCGGCCGCCGTCACCGCCGTGGTGGCCGGCTGGTCGGCGCGGGACGTCGTCCAGGTGGTGCTGGCGGTCGTCGCCCTGTTCCTCACGCCGTTCTGGTGGGGCGGCGACGTGCGGCGCACCGAGGAGCTCGCGCGCTCGGAGGCGCAGCGCGCGGACCTGGAGCGGCAGCGCGCGGACCTCGAGCGGGAGCGGGCCGACCTGGCCGCGGCGCACGCCGACGACGCCGCGCGGATCGCCGCGCTCGACCGCGCGTCCGCCGTCCGGGACGAGCGCACGCGCATGGCCCGCGACCTGCACGACGCGGTCGCGGGGCACCTGTCCGCCGTCGCGATCCACGCCGAGGCCGCGCTCGCGGGCACCCCGGACGAGGTCCGCGACCGCACCGCGCTGCGGGCCGTCCGGGGGGCGGCCCTCGACGCGCTGACGGAGATGCGCGCGATGATCCTCGTGCTGCGCGCGGGTGCCGACGCCGACGACGTCCCGGCGCCGCCCGGCCTCGACCGGGTCGCCGCGCTCGACGTCGACGTGGACCCCGCCGCGCTGCCGACCGTGTCCGCGGCCGTGGGGCAGACCGCCTACCGGATCGTCCAGGAGGCCGTCACGAACGCGCACAAGCACGGCACGGGCCGCCCGTCGCTCACGGTCCGCGCCGACGACCGCACGCTGCACCTGGAGGTCCGCAACGCCATGACCGCCGCCGCGCCGCCGCACCCGGTGCCGTCGTCGTCGACCGGCCTGACGACGATGCGCGAGCGCGCCGCGACGCTCGGCGGCACCGCGACCGCCGGCCCCGAGGCCGACGCGTGGGTGGTCCGCGTCGCGCTGCCCCTCGACCCGGCGGCGGTGCCCGCGTGAGCGGCGTGCGCGTCCTGCTCGCCGACGACCACGGCGCCATCCGCGCGGGACTGCGCCTCATGCTCGAGCAGTCCGGCGACGTGGAGGTCGTGGGCGAGGCCGGGGACGGCGACGTCGCGGTGCGGCAGGCGCGCGCGCTGCGCCCCGACGTCGTGCTCATGGACGTCCGGATGCCCGGCACGGACGGCATCACCGCCACCGGGGCGATCGTGCGCGACGGCCTCGCCGAGGTCGTCGCCCTGACGACGTTCGACCTCGACGAGTACGTCGTCGGCATGGTGCGCGCGGGCGCCGCCGGGTTCCTGCTCAAGTCGGTCGGCGCGGCCGAGCTGGTCGACGCGGTGCGGCGCGTGGCCGCCGGCGAGGGCGTGCTCGCGCCCGAGGTGACGCGGCGGGTGCTCGACGCGGTGGCCGGGCGCGTCCCGCTGGGCGGGCCGCCGGCCGACGACGCCGGACCCGTCACCGCCGGCGACCCGCGCCTCGCCGCGCTGACCGCGCGCGAGCGGGACGTGCTCGCCGGCCTCGGCGAGGGGCTGTCGAACGCCCAGCTCGCCGAGCGGCTCGCCGTGTCGCCGACCACCGTGAAGTCGCACGTGAGCCACGTGCTCGCGAAGCTGGGCGTCCGCTCGCGCCTCCAGGCGGGGGTGCTGGCGCGCGACCTGCTCGGGTGACGCCCCGGGTCAGGCCAGCGCCGCGCGCAGGCCGTCGGCGAGCGACGTCGTCGGGCGGCCGAGCAGGGTGCGCAGGTGGTCCGTGGCGTCGGCGAGCGCGCCCTCCGCGATGTTGGCGTCCAGGGCGACGACGAAGCCGGCCGTGCCCTCGTCGAGGCCCGCGCCCGTGAGGACCGCGGTGTGCTCGGCGGCGTCGACCCGGCGGTACGTCACGGGCCGGCCGAGCAGCTCGGTCGCGACGGCGGCGAGCTCGTCGAAGTCCCAGGCGACGTCGCCCGTCAGCTCGTAGGTGCGGCCCTCGTGGCCGCTGCCCGTCAGGACGGCGACGGCGCCGGCGGCGAGGTCGGCGCGCGTGGCCGACGCGACCCGCCCGTCGCCCACCGACGCCACGATCTCGCCGGTCTGCGCGGCCTGCTGCAGCGTCGCGACGTAGTTCTCCGTGTACCAGTTGTTGCGCAGCACGGTCACGGGCAGGCCGGACGCGGCGAGCATCTCCTCGGTCGCCTTGTGGTCGGGCGCGAGGACCAGGGACGTCGTGCCCGCGTGCGGCGCGGACGTGTAGACGACGTGGCCCACGCCGGCCGCGACGGCGGCGTCGACGACGGCACGGTGCTGCGCGAGCCGCCGGCCCGGGTCGCTGCCGGACACGAACATGACCCGGTCGGCGCCGGTGAACGCGTCGGCGAGCGTCTCCGGGCGGTCGTAGTCGAGCGTCACGACGCGCACGCCGCGCTCGGCGAGGTCGGCCAGGCGCTCGGTCGCGCGACCGCCGGCGACGACGTCCGACGGCGTGACGCCCGCGTCGAGCAGCCCTTCGACGACGAGACGGCCCAGGTGACCGGTGGCTCCGGTGACGACGATCGACATGACTGCTCCTCCTGCTGTGGTCCGCGCCGTGCGGACGACCCGCACCGACGACCGCCACAACCGGTCGGTCCGCGTACGCTTTCCCTATCAGCGGTGCCCACTTCTCGGTGCGGTACCTACCCGGAGGTGAGCATGCAGGTCACGGCGACGCGAGGCTCGGCAGACGAGACCCAGGTCACACCGCCCACGTCCGACGACTCCGCACCCGGTGCCGCCCTGCGCGCCATGCTCCTCGCCCACCGGCTGCCCGCCGCCTGCCCCAGCCGTGTCGTCCTCGACCACGTCACCAGCCGGTGGGGCGTCCTCGTGCTCGTCGCCCTCTCGGACGGCAGCCTGCGCTGGGGCGAGCTCCGCCGGACCGTCGAGGGCGTCAGCGAGAAGATGCTCGCGCAGACGCTGCGCACGCTGGAGGCCGACGGCCTCGTCGACCGCACGGTCGCGGCCACCGTCCCGCCGCGCGTCGACTACGCGCTCACGGAGCTCGGCCACGACCTCGCGGCTCACCTGCTGCCGCTCATGAGCTGGATCGTCGACCACGCGGACGCGATCGTCGGCCGGGACACCGCGCGGCCCTGACCCCGCCGCACCTCGACCGGGGCGCGCCCGACCCGACCCCGCTCGACCGGGCCCGGTCGACCCGCCGTGAACGCCGTGCGACGGGGCCGTGACGGCCCGGGTCTCGGGAGGCGGGACACCCGTCCGACCGGTAGGAAAGGGGCCCATGGTGCGCGTCGGACTCCACAACTCACACGAGCAGGTCCATCCCTCGGCGCTGCTGGCGGCGACGCAGCAGGCGGAGCAGCGCGGCTTCGACGCCGCGATGTGCTCCGACCACTGGGCACCGTGGTCGGCCGGGCAGGGCCACTCCGGCTTCGCGTGGACGTGGCTGGGGTCGGCGCTCGCGTCGACGCGGCTGCCGTTCGGCGTGGTGAACGCGCCGGGGCAGCGGTACCACCCGGCGATCATCGCGCAGGCCGCGGCGACGCTGTCGGCGATGTACCCGGGCCGGTTCTGGGTGGCGCTCGGCTCCGGCCAGAACATGAACGAGCACGTCACCGGCGACCCGTGGCCCGAGAAGGACGTGCGGGACGCGCGCCTCGTCGAGTGCGTCGAGATCATCCGCGCGCTGCTCGACGGCGAGGAGGTGACGCACGACGGGCTCGTCACGGTCGACCGCGCGAAGCTGTGGACGCTGCCCGACGTCAAGCCGCTGCTCATCGGCCCGGCCGTCTCGCCCGAGACCGCCGCCCGGCACGCGCGCTGGGCCGACGGGCTCGTGACCGTGAACCAGCCGCCGGAGAAGCTGCGCGCGATCGTCGACGCGTACCGGTCCGCGGGCGGGCGCGGCGAGATCTCGCTCCAGGTGCACGTCTCGTACGCGCCGACGGCGGACGAGGCGTTCGAGCTCGCGCGCTCGCAGTGGGCCGGCAACGCGGTCGGGCCGCCGCTCGCGTGGGACATCGCGACGCCCGAGGAGTTCGACGCCGCGGCGAAGGACCTGCCCGACGAGAAGATCCACGAGGCCGTCGTCGTCGACCACGAGCCGGCCCGCATGGCCGAGCGCGTCGCCGAGCTCGCGGAGATCGGGTTCGACGCCGTCTACCTGCACCAGGTCGCGACCGACGTCGTCGTCTCCGACGAGAAGCACCCGCACGCGACGGCCACCGTCACGCCCGCGCCGTCGTCGCTGGAGGCGTTCGTCGACCTCGCGGCCGAGCACCTGCTGCCCGTCCTGAAGCAGGTGCGCGCATGAGGATCCGCGACACCGGCGACCTGTGGTGGAAGAACGCGGTCGTCTACTGCCTCGACGTCGAGACGTACATGGACTGGAACGACGACGGCATCGGCGACCTGCCCGGGCTGGTCCAGCGCATCGACCACCTCGCCGAGCTCGGCGTGACGTGCCTGTGGCTCATGCCGTTCTACCCGACGGCCGACAAGGACGACGGCTACGACATCAGCGACTACTACGGCGTCGACGAGCGGCTCGGCGACGCGGGCGACGTCGTCGAGCTGATCCGTACCGCGCGCGACCGCGGCATCCGCGTCATCGCCGACCTCGTCGTCAACCACACGTCCGACCGGCACCCGTGGTTCCGCTCGGCGCGCCGCTCGCCGGACAGCCCGTACCGCGACTTCTACGTCTGGCGCACCGACCCGCCGCCGGACACGGCCGACCAGGTCGTCTTCCCCGACCAGGAGGACGGCATCTGGACGTGGGACGAGCAGGCGCAGGCCTGGTACCGGCACCGGTTCTACAAGCACCAGCCGGACCTCAACACGGCGAACCCGCAGGTCCGCGACGCGATCGCCAAGGTCGTCGGGTACTGGGCCGAGGTCGGCATGTCGGGGTTCCGCGTCGACGCCGTGCCGTTCTTCCTCGCGAACGCCGCCGACGACCCGCGCGACGAGGTCGAGCACCCGCACCAGTTCCTCAAGCAGCTGCGCGCGTTCCTCACGCGCCGGGTCGGCGACGCGGTGCTCATGGGCGAGGTCAACCTCCCGTACGACCAGCAGGTGCTGTTCTTCGGCGACCAGGACGGCGACGGCGAGCACGAGGGCGAGGAGCTGAACCTCCAGTTCGACTTCGTCCTCATGCAGCAGATGTACCTGGCGCTCGCGCGGCAGGACGCGGGCGTGCTGGCCGCCGCGCTCGAGGCGCGCCCGCCGATCCCGCGGGACGCGCAGTGGGCGACGTTCGTGCGCAACCACGACGAGCTCACGCTCGACAAGCTGTCCGACGACGAGCGCCAGGAGGTGTTCGACGCCTTCGGTCCCGACGAGGACATGCAGCTGTACGGGCGCGGCCTGCGGCGCCGGCTGCCCCCGATGCTCGACGGCGACCCGCGCCGCGTCCGGATGGTCTACTCGCTGCTCTTCACGCTGCCCGGCACGCCCGTCCTGTTCTACGGCGAGGAGATCGGCATGGGCGAGAACCTCGCCGCCGACGGCCGGCTCGCCGTGCGCACGCCGATGCAGTGGACGTCGGGCAGGAACGGCGGCTTCTCGTGCGCCGCGCCGTCCAAGCTGTCCGGGCCGGTCGTCGAGGGCGCGTTCGCGCCCGAGCACGTCAACGTGTCGGCGCAGCGCCGCGACCCCGACTCGCTGCTGTCGTTCGTGCAGCTGCTCGCGCGGCGCTACCGCGAGTGCCCGGAGCTCGGGTGGTCCGAGCGCGCCGAGATCCTCGAGCAGCCGCACGCGTCGGTGCTCGCGCACCGCTGCACGTGGCAGGAGGCGTCGATGGTCGCGGTGCACAACCTCGGCCCGCACGCCGTGACCGTGCCCCTGCAGCTCGGCGACGCCGACGAGCACTGCCGGCTCGTCGACCTGCTCGTCGACGACCAGCACGCGCTGGACGAGAAGGGCCGTGTCGAGATCGAGCTCGACGGGTACGGCTACCGCTGGCTGCGGGTGGTCCGCCCGGACTCGCGCCGCCTGCTCTGACGCCCGGCGCGCGGACGGTCCCCGGCGGAGGGCCGCCCGCGCGCTGAAGCGTTTCGGCATCGGACCTCTCGGCATACGTCCAGGTTCGTCGCGTAGCGTCTGCGCGTCCGCCGCCTCATCGGGCGGGACCCGAAGTGACGGAGGACCACGTGCGCCGCACGACCACCGCTCGACCTGCCGCGCGCCGGATCGCCGCGGCCGCTCTCGCCCTGACGCTCGGCGTGGGCCTGGCCGCCTGCTCCGGCGACGGCGGCGACGACGCCACCACGCCCGCCCCCACCGACACGGCCTCCGCCGCCGCGGAGCCCACGGCCAGCGCCGAGGACGTCGCCGCGCTCGAGGGCGTCACCGTGGAGGGCGACCTCGGCGCGAAGCCGACGGTCGGCCTGCCCAGCACGCCGTTCGAGGTGTCCGCGCCCGTCGCGCGCCTCGTCGACGAGGGCACCGGCGCGGAGATCGGCGAGGGCGACCTCATCGACATGAACACGGTGTGGGTCAACGGCACCGACGGCTCCGAGGTCTCGACGACCTACGGCGCCACGCCCGAGAAGCTCATGGTCAGCCCCGACATGCTGCCGCCGGCGCTCGTCGACCTGCTGGTCGGCGGCAAGGTCGGCCTGCGGTTCGCGTTCGCCAGCCCCGCCGAGGGCGGCTCGACCGTCGCCGTCGCCGAGGTCATCGGCGCGGTGCCGCCGCGCGCGCAGGGCACCGACGTGCCCGCCGTCGAGGGCCTGCCCACGGTCACGCTCGCCGAGAACGGCGAGCCCTCGCTCGAGCCGGCGTCCGGCGACGCCCCCGCGGGCCTCACCGTGCAGCCCCTCATCCAGGGCGACGGCCCGGCCGTCGAGGCCGGCCAGACGGTGTTCGTGCACTACAGCGGCTGGCTGTGGGACGGCACGCCGTTCGACTCCTCGTGGACCCGCGGCCAGCTCTTCCCCGTCGCGAACGTCGGCCAGGGCCAGGTCATCGCCGGCTGGAACGAGGGTCTCGTCGGCCAGAACGTCGGCAGCCAGGTCATGCTGGTCGTGCCGCCGGACAAGGGCTACGGCGAGGCCGGCTCGGGCGACACGATCCCGCCGAACTCGACGCTCGTCTTCGTCGTCGACATCGTCGGCGTCGGCTGACCGCCCCCCCGCAGCCGCAGCACCCGCGCGGCACCCCGCGCACCACAGGACCGCCGGCCCCACCAGGGACCGGCGGTCCTGTCGCGTCCGGGCCCGTCGTCCTACGCTGGCCGGACCAGTCCCTCCGGCGTGGGAGGCCCGCATGGACGCGGCGACCAGACCCGAGATCCGCACCGTGGCGCTGGTCGGCGCCGCGGGTACGGGCAAGACGACGCTCACCGAGGCCCTCCTGCACCGCGCCGGGGTGCTCGCGCGCCCGGGCCGCGTCGAGGACGGGACGACGGTGTGCGACCACGAGCCCGAGGAGCTCGCGCGCGGCGCGTCCCTCGCGCTCGGCGTCGCGCCGTTCCGGTGGACGCGCGGCGGCGGTGCCACGTACGACGTGACGCTCCTCGACGCGCCGGGGTCGCTCGACTTCGCCGGGTGCGTGGACGCGGCGCTGGCGGCGGCGGACCTCGCGCTCGTCGTGGTGAGCGCGGTCGACGGCGTGCAGGCCGGGACGGTCCGCGCGTGGCGTGCCGCCGCGGCGGCGGGCGTGCCGCGGATGGTCGTCGTGACGAAGGAGGACAAGGCGCGCGCCGACTTCCGGCACGTCCTCGACGACCTGCGCGCCACGTTCGGCGACGGGTTCGTGCCGCTCGAGCTGCCGCTGGGCGAGGAGTCGGCGTTCGCGGGCGTCGCGGACGTGCTGAGCGAGGACGGGTACGCGTACGCGCCGGACGGGCACCACCACGTCGAGCCCCTGCCGTCGGGTCTCGCCGAGGAGGAGCACCGCCTGCACGAGGAGGTCACCGAGGAGATCGTCGCGCACGACGACGAGCAGCTCGAGCGGTACCTCGGCGGCGAGGAGCCGACGGTGGACGAGCTCGGGCGGACGCTCGCGCACGAGGTCCGCGACGGCGCGGCGTTCCCCGTGCTCGTCGTCTCCGGCGTGACCGGCGTGGGCGTCGACCGGCTGGCCGACCTGCTGTGCGAGCTGGGCCCGGGGCCGGCGGACCGCCGGGTCACGGTGCTGGCCGACGCGACGGAGGTGGAGGTCGCGGTCGACCCCGACGGGCCGGCGCTCGCGCACGCGTTCCGCACGGTCGCGGACCCGTTCGTCGGGCAGGTGACGCTGCTGCGGGTGCTGTCGGGCACGCTGCGTCCGGGGGACCGGCTGGTCAACGCGGCGACGCGCGCCGAGGAGCGCGTGCCCGGCCTGTTCCGCCTGCGCGGCAAGGAGCACCTGCCGGTCGAGGCGGCGGTCGCGGGGGATGTGGTCGCGGTCGCAAAGCTGACCGGCACGCCCACCGGCTCGCTGCTGGCGGCCAAGGGCAGCCCGGGGGCGCGGCTCGCGGCGCGGCCCCTGCCGGCGCGGCCGGCGGTGTACGGGCTGGTGCTGGAGCCGGTGACGCAGTCCGACGACGACCGGCTCTCCGCCGCGCTGGCCCGGCTCGTCGCGGAGGACCCGACGCTCGCGGTCGACCGGGCCGGCGACCGCACGGTGCTGCGCGGCCTGGGGGACACGCACCTGGCGGTGGCGCTGGAGCGGCTCGCGCGCGTGTTCGGGGTGCACGTGACGACGGCGCCCGTGCCGGTCGGGTACCGGGAGACCGTCGCGCGCGCGGCCGAGGTCGAGGGCAAGGTGAAGAAGCAGTCGGGCGGGCACGGGCAGTTCGCGGTCGTGCGGCTGCGGGTCTCGCCGCTGCCCGCGGGGTCGGGCGTCGAGGTGGTCGACAAGGTGGTCGGCGGGGCGATCCCGCGCGGGTACCTGCCGGCGGTCGAGCGGGGCGTGCGGGAGGCCGCGGCGGCGGGCGGTCCGCACGGGTTCCCGGTGGTCGACGTGCGCGTCGAGGTCGTCGACGGCAAGGCGCACTCGGTGGACTCCTCCGACATGGCCTTCCGCACGGCGGCGTCGATCGGGCTGAAGGAGGCGCTCGCCGCCGCGGGGACGGTGGTGCTCGAGCCGGTGAGCCGCGTCCGCGTCACCGTGCCGTCGGCCGTGCAGGGCGACGTGATGAGCGACCTGTCGTCGCGCCGCGGCCGCATCACCGACACGGCGACCGGCGCCGACGGCGAGGTCGTCGTCGAGGCGACGGTGCCCGAGGCGGAGCTCGCCCGGTACGTGCTGGACCTGCGCTCGCTCACCGGCGGCCGCGCCGACCTCACCGTCGCGCCCGACCACTACGAGCCCTGCCCGGAGCACCTCGTCACGGCGTGACGCCGCGGTGACCGCCGGTGGCGGGTGCCAGGATGCCGGGATGGACGAGCCGGAGATCGCCGCGCTGACGCGGGCCGTGCGCGAGTTCAGCGCCGAGCGCGACTGGGAGCAGTTCCACGACCCGAAGTCGCTGCTGCTCGCGCTCGTCGGCGAGGTCGGCGAGCTCGCCGAGCTGTTCCAGTGGGTGCCGGCCGCCGAGGCCGTCGACCGGTTCTCCGCCGCGGACCGCCGCACGCGCGCCGCCGAGGAGATGGCCGACGTCCTCGTCTACCTCGTCCGGCTCGCGGACGTGCTGGACGTCGACCTGGGCGCGGCCGCGCGCGCCAAGCTGGCGGCGTCGCACCGGCGCTTCCCGTCGGACGCCGTCCGCGGCGTCGCCCCCGACAAGCCTTGACCCGCGGCCCGACCGGTCGGGCCCGCACCGGCAGTTCCGCACGCGCCGCCCGCACGTGCCGCCCGCACGCGCGGCGCGGCGCCCGGCCTGCGGGCACGGCGTGTCGGCAGGGAGGAGAGATCTCTTCCGCGGGCGTACGCACTGCGTGCGCACGCCGGGCGTACGCCCGCTGGACCATGTCTGCTCCCGCGCCGACACGCCCCCGACACGCCCGACACGCCCGACGGGCCGGACGCGCCCGACGCGCCCGACGCCCCCGACCCGCGGGGAGCGCGCCGCGCGCTACTCCGAGGCGATCGCGTCGAGGACGCGCAGGCGTGATGCGCGCGCCGCCGGCCACACCGCGGCCAGCACGCCGACGACCGCCGCGAGGCCGACCATCGCGAGCAGCTGCCCCCACGGCAGGACGAGCCGGTCGAGGCCGTCGTCGGCGTAGACGCGCGGCATGACCGACGCCAGCCCCACGCCCACCGCGAGGCCGACGAGCGTCCCGAGCACCGCCGTGAGCACCGACTCGACCGTGACGGTCCCCGCCAGCTGCAGCCGGCCCAGCCCGACCGCGCGCAGCAGGCCGATCTCGCGGGTGCGCTCGATGACCGACAGCGCGAGCGTGTTCACGATGCCGAGCACCGCGATGACCAGCGACAGCCCCAGCAGCGCGTAGAGGATGACGAGCAGCTGGTCGACCTGCGCCGCCATCGCGTCGACGAACTCGTCGCGGTCCTGCACCGACACGACGACGTACGGCGCGACGGCGTCCGCCACGGCCGTCCGCAGGTCGGTGACGTCCGTGCCGGCGGCCGCCTCGAGGAACACCGTGTCGACCTGCACCTCGGTGGCCAGCGCGTCGAGGACGTCCCGCGTGACGACCACCGGAGCGCCGAGCACCTGCGTGTCGATCACCGCCGCGACGGTGAGCGTCCGCGCGCCGGTCGGCGTCGTCACGGTGACGTCGTCGCCGACGTGCCAGTCCCCGTCCGCGACGCGCGCGTTGACCACGGCGGACGCGTCGTCGAGGTCGTCGACGTCGCCCTCCTCGACGTCGACGAGCACCGCACCGCCGAGCACGCCCGGCGCGAGCCCGACCACGGCACCGCCCGCCGGGCCGTCGGCGCCCGCGTCGGCATCCGCTCCCGGTGCCGCGGACACGTCCGCCGGCGTGAACGCCACCTCGGCCACGTCGCCCGCCGCGGGCAGCGCCCGCACGTCGTCGATCGCGCCCGCCGGGATCACGCCCGTCGCGGACCGCAGCACCAGGTCGGCGGACGTCGAGCTCTCGACGACGCGCACGAGCGACCCCTGCGCCGACGCCGCGATCACGGACACCGCCCCGACGAGCGCCATGCCGATGACCAGCGCGCCCGCGGTCGCGGCCGTGCGCCGCGGGTTGCGCGTGACGTTGCCGCGCGCGAGCCGCCCCATCGGCGGCAGGAGCCGCACGGCGGGCGCCGCGAGCA